>JANNUW010000515.1:0-5539 GCA_031414095.1 Hyphomicrobium sp.
CCCCTGAGCTCCGACACAGCGCAACTTTACACCGCCCGGACCGACAACGAAGGCCGCCGGCTGCATTCGTCGTGCGACTACGCCGTCGAAGGTCACGCCATCGCGTCCTATTGGTGGAGCATCTCGGTGTTCGACGATGCCGGCCGCCTGATCGCCAATCCGGCCGAGCGCTATGCCTTCACCAGCGACACCATGGGGCTGCGCGCCGACGGCAGTTTCGTCGTTTCGCTATCACGCGATGCGCGGCCCGAGAATTGGCTCCCGACAGGTGGCGCGGGACGGCTTGCCGTCACCCTTCAAGTCCTCGATCTTGGCGTTCGGGCGGTCGCGCGCGACGACGACAGCGTGGAAAAATCGCTTCCCATCATCCGGCGGGTCACTTGCAAATGACGTGGTTTTCGAAAAGTCATTTGCCCTCGGGCCGCATGCTGGCGGCCGCGGTGTGCGCCATCGGCGTCCTGCATATTCTAGCGACGCTGTCGACGCCGGTTCTGGCTCCCGCCCAGGCCTATGGGCGTCTCACGGCCGGAGCGCCACTGCATGCGATGACGATATTGCCGCCGGTCACCCCCTCGTCGCAAAAACTGCCGTTCATGTCGGCCGACGCGGTCTACGCCATCTGCCCGTTCGATACCCACAATGGGGCCGTTGCTGTGACGGCAACCCTGCCGGCGCCTGGCTGGGCGTTGGCGCTCTACTCACCGGAGGGCGAAAACTTCTACGTCGCCGTTGCCCCGCCGGGCCGGCCAACGACGGTGTCACTGTTGCTGATGGCGACCGATGATCGCTTCACCGGCCTGACGCCGCAGGCGCGTGGTCAAAGCCCGCGCGACGCGGCTCAGCTGAAAGTACCGGCGGATCAGGGCATTGTTTTGGTACGAGCCCCAGACCAGGGCCAAGCCTACCGTCAACAGAACCTGGCAACGCTAATGCTGGCGCGCTGCACGGCACAAGGGGCTGGCAAAACACCCTGAGCCCGGTCATTTTTGAGCGCTGTTGTGTTCCGCTTTACGTCCTCGGCGCCGCACGAGGGGCGCGGGTGGCCTCTGCTCGGTGCGTGGCGCTTCTTGCTGGTCGCGGCGCTCGCCGTCGTGGTGATCGCGGCGCTCATAACGAACGCCCGTGAACAATAAAAGCTGGGCCGATTGAAACGCTGACCGCGGTGTCCCTCTCGGACTGGTCCGAGCCACGTCATTAAAATCGATAATCGTCGCCATGGCTGCCTCAGGGCGCTCGCGTGCGCCAGATGCCGTTAGGGAGGCCGTTTTTATCGATATGCGAGTCGCTGACCGGCCCCGATCGTCAAACGAATCATGTGACACCATCTGACGGCTTACCGCCCTAACAACTCGTTAACGTCCGCAGCCGCGACGAGCTTTTGCAACGGACACGATAAAAATTGGACTAATATTGACTCTCATCGGCCAGCCAGCCCTCGAGATAATGACGGCCGGCGCGGTCCTCGACTTCGACGACCCACACGTCGCGATCGAATTCCGCCTCGCGCGCGAGATAGCTGTCTACTGCTTGGTCGGCACCATCGCCGGCGATGCGGCATGGCACCCACTGCCGATCGAGCGCGCCGTTCTCCAATCCAGCGGGAGCCGGACCATAGACCTGTGAGTGACCATTGAGGCGGTTGATGCGAATGAAAATGGCGCCGGCATCGTCGTCGCCATGGCGTACGACGGCCGCCGCGACGCCCGCGACCGCGCATCGGCGGATGTAGGCTTTGACCCAAAGTTCAGTCTTGAGGCGCATACACGTAACCACACCACAGACCATGCCCCAACGGCTCTGGCCCTCGAGCATTTTCCGACGAAGTGGACACCGGTTCGTCGTCAGAAAATGCGACAAACAAAAGACTAGAGCGCTGATCCGATTCCATCGGATCGGAACACCTCTGGAGGCTACATGGACACCTTATCTGCCGTCGGCAAGGCGTTTCTCACTGCTGAGGCGCACGACACGCGCCACGAGATGGCCGGAAATCCTGCCTGTTTCGGCTAAACCCTCGCGAACTTCGAACAAACGAATAGCGCGCTGCGTGTCGGGGCTCAGGTTCCCGGCCGTCTTGAATTCGCCATAGCCCAAAGCCGTCAGACCCTGTTGCACCGACCGGATCACCTGAACCGCTTGCAGGCTCGGTTGCACAGCGCTCGCTGAGCCCGCGGGGCCGGCACGGCCTGATCCCAAAAGCAGGGCTTGCAAGATGTTTTGGGTGGGCTCGCCAGTCAAGGGCATGCCCGTATCCCATTCGAATGCCATGATCGCGGCCCGCGTCGTCGTGCCAATGACGCCGTCGACGCCCCCGGCTTCGTAACCGTGCACCTGTAATTCCCGCTGCACAGCGCGCGTCAGGTCAGGTTCGGAAACGGACCCCGTCGTCACCGGCAACGGCGCACTTGCGACCGCTAAAGACAGCCGAGCCTCGGGGGCGGCAGGCAGCACACTGTTGTCGTGCTGCGGGATCGTTCGACCGCTCTCGCGCACAGCTACACCGCCGGGAAACACAATTCGTTTAGCCGCGACGGCGAGGAACGTACTCTGCAAGACGAAAAGGTTGACGCCAAACATCCCCAACAACAGGAAAAAAAGCCCGAAACAAGCCTTGAGCCTGTGCTGCAACATTTGACGCGTCCCCACAACGCCCGCCTTGTACGGACGGGTCCCACTTGGGCACTATGCAAAAGCGTCGTTAAAGGCGCGTTAACTGAAGATGCGGCCGCGTTACCAAAGCCTGAATGGCGCGCTCACAATTCGGCTTAAGTTTATCCAAAACAAGCAAAAAATCTGAGTGCCCGGGTGCGCGTTTTTTTGAGACCAATGCGATAGCTTGCAACGTGTTCTTGGGCTTCATTTTCGCAGGCGCGTCATGTCTCTCGTCAGATCAGGTTTGGTGATTGCTTTGGGCGTCGCGCTGTTGCCGGCCGACAGGGCGACGCAACAGCAGATGATCAATCAGGCAACTGAAGCGGCCAACTGGGCCATGACCTTTTGCGAGCGCGAACCTGGCAAGTGCGAGCAAGCAGCGCGGCTTCTGGATGTCGCGCGCGAAAAGGCACTCGTGGCCGGAAGCATGGCTTTGGAAGCTACGCAAAAATACGCCGCCGGGTCGACGTTTGCCGCGGCCGGCGCGGGCGCAGACTCTCCCTTCGTAGCCGCACTGCCTCTCGTAAACCTGGCTACTGCAACGCCGGTCCAGATGCCGTCGCGAGGCACTTTACGGCCCGACGATCTGCTCCCCGCTTGGGGCGGCGGCAAGACGCGCTGATTGCACAACCCCTAAGCGATCGTGGTGCCCTTGCACCATCGGCCCCTTGCACCATCAGCTTGACAGCGCCTATGTGTCGGGTGCGCTGACCTCGAGCGCGAGGATCATGCCTTATGAAATTTGCCGACATTCGCTCCGATTTTGCTCTGCTCGACGATTGGGAAGACCGTTACCGTTACATCATCGAGCTTGGCCGTGCGCTCCCCGACATGCCAACTGAACTCAAAACCGAGGCCACCAAAGTCCGCGGCTGCGCGAGCCAGGTATGGTTGCATGCGCGCGTCCAGGACGGCGGCAATGGCGCAGGGCCGCGGCTGACCTTCGAGGGCGAAAGCGACGCCCACATCGTGCGCGGCCTCGTCGCTATTCTCCTCGCGATTTATAACGGGCGTCCCGCGGCCGACATTGTCAAGCACGATCCGGCGGCCGACTTTGCGTCGATGGGGCTCCAGGATCACCTCACACCGCAGCGGTCCAACGGCCTCGCCTCGATGGTGGACCGCGTTCGCGCCGACGCGCGCGCGGCGCTGCAAACGTCTCACTGACGACTACGCGCCGTCTGAGATGCCCGGACGGTAGTTGTCAGCGCCCCAATGACGAACGTCCATGCGCGCCGGCTCGCCTCCGGGGGGTAAAAGTCCGTAGTGGCGTGCAAGCCGGGTCAATGCCAATTGCAGGACGACCTTGGCCGACCGCAACGGCCAGCCGGCTTTGCGCTCTGCATCCTCGAGGCCTTTCAAGTGACAGCAGACGTCGATCAAGAGCGACGCCAGCTCCGGCCCGACCGCCACAACAGCATGGCGGACCCGTGTATTGGCTGCAAGGACGCTGTCGGTCATGTCGACGCCTCCCGTGGGCCTGCCAGACCCGCCGCCGGCCAACGCCGCCGACCAGTTGGTCGTGACGCGCGGGCTCATACCGGCAAACCAGTAATCTGCGCGGAGCCGTTCAGCGGCGTTGAGCTGTTCGGCGGAAATCATCGGCACGCCGTTCTTATCTCGTCGCGTCGCGAGCCATCCGATCGGACTTTCGCTGGGGTTTGGAAGTGGCCGCGTAGATGTGGGCGGCGTGGTTTCGCGCGCTCGCCGCGAACCAGGCTGGTGCCGGCTAACGGGCGTCCGATGCATGGGGCCCGGCGATGTCTGCGAGCCCGCCGCGGCGATCAGCTGGTCGGCCATGATCTGGCGGCGCACCTGCTGGCGGCCGCGTGCCGTCAAATGCCAGGTGCGCGTTCCGGCGGAAATCTCCGCATCGCAACTGATCCATGCCTTTGAACGCCATAGCAGCCACGTCTCGAGGGCAATGAGCGCAATGCGCTGATGCACCCCGTTCGAGAGGCCTCCGAGTTCAATGCCCTCGGGCGCCGGCGTCGCCGTCACTCCGCCCACTAAGGATTTTCGCGCCAGAAGCCGCAAAACGCGCGCGGGCTCATCGCCCCCGGCGGTACCGGAGGTCTTCGTCATACTGGCTGTCATGGTGACCTCTGACCGAACGGGAGGCGTTGAGTTGTTTCGAAACCGGACGCGGAGCTAGGTTGCCCATCCGCGGCCGCTGCCAGTGCGGACGACGAGCTCGCGCACGATCCATTCAAGCAGCTCGAGAATGCGGTCGAATACGGGATCGTCGCGGCGATCCTCGATGACTTGGCAGGCGTGGGAAACCGTCGTGCGGTCGCGCGCAAACATGGTGCCGACATCGGTGAGGTTCATGCCGCAGCCAACGTGCGTGACGTACATGGCGACTTGCCGGGCGAGCGCCGCCGGGGCCCGTCCGCGCGTTAAACTTTTCATCTGATTTTCTGGCAGGCCGAAAACCTGCGCCACAGCCGCGTCGATAGCGCTTCGGCTGACCATTTGGGGAGACTGTGAGACGGCAATTCCGGCAGGCGCGTTCGTCTCGAAATCCACCATCTGATCACCTGCCAATAAACAATGCGGAGGCTTTGATGAGCGCTTGTCAGCTCACCGGTAGAGTAGCGGCGGCATCAGCCGGCCGTGAGCACAAAGTAAAACTGCGGTGAACGGCGGGGATAACTTATTTGCTGGGTCGATCGGTGCTTGGGCTTCAAGTTATCCCCGCGTTCCGGGTGCGGGCGATACTGAAAAAATCATTGCATTCGAGACGCAGGTTCTTCACATGCACCCGCCTTCGACGCCGGCATTTAAAACGTAATTCGCCGCGCTATTGCCGGACGACGGATTTGCCCAAACTCGTCGGCCTGTGGCCGAGCGAAATTGAAGACATTTCGGCGCCGGCCCGGGACCA
>JANNUW010000516.1:0-1334 GCA_031414095.1 Hyphomicrobium sp.
CGTCGCCCGAGACGACCGAGCGATCGGGCCGCACAGTACGCATCAATGGTGCCACGCAGACATCGGGCGCGCTTGCCGGCTACGTCGAGATGGTGTGGCTGACGCCGGCGTCTGATGGCCTCTTTACCGGCGCGGCGTCCGATCGCCGCCGCTTTCTCGACCGGCTGATTTTGTGCTTCGATCCGGCGCACGGGAAACTGTCGAGCCGCTATGAGCGCGCCATGCAACAGCGTAATAAACTGTTGAGCGATGGTGTGCGCGAGGCGTCACGCTTTGATGGCCTCGAAGTCATCATGGCCGAGACCGGCACCGCCATCGCGGCAGCGCGCAACGAGGCCCTCTCGGCGCTCAAAGTCGTTATCGAGGAGCGGCGCGCGCGCGACCCCGACTCGCCGTTTCCGTGGAGCCAGATCGCGTTGCAGGGCTCGCTTGAAAACGCCATGGACAACGCGACCGCCATCGAGATTGAGGACGGGTTCAGAGACACCCTCGCGCGCGGGCGCGAACGCGACCGGGCCGCGGGCCGGACGCTCGATGGGCCGCATCGCTCGGATCTAATCGCCGGTCATGGCCCCAAATCGATGCCGGCCAAGCTGTGCTCGACCGGCGAACAGAAGGCCTTGCTGTTGGGTCTCGTGCTCGCCCATGCCGAAATGATCGCGGCGCGCCAGGAGGGTCTATCGCCAATTCTGTTGCTCGACGAAATCACCGCCCATCTCGACGAAGCCCGCCGCGCCGCGCTGTTTGCAGAAATTCTCCGCCTCGGCTCGCAGGCCTGGATGACCGGCACCGACGTCCAAGCCTTCGCCGCTCTTAACGGCCACGCCACCTTCCTCAACGTCGACGACGGCGCCGTGCGCGGGTGATATCCTCGTCATGGCCGCGCCCAAGCGAAGCGTGAGGCGCGAGCGAAAGCGAGTAGGCGGCCATCCACGACGAGTCTCAACGAGTTCGGTGATGCAAGCAGAGCGAGTGCAGGGCAAGGATCGCCCTCAACCGGATGCATCGCCCCTGCCGCCCGTTGTCGTGGATGGCCGTCTACACGGCCATGACGATGTGCAAGAGGGTGGGATGCCATCCAAAGATGAAGTTGCTCGGTGCGCGCCAGACCCATCGCTGTCATCCTCGGGCTCGGCCCGAGGACCCATTTTTCGGCTGGTGACGGTAAGGAAAGATGTGCCAGTGGTGCGTGCCACGCAGAGGAGCAATCGCTAGCTATGTTGCGTGATGGGTTCCTCGGGACAAGCCCACGGCTGTCCGGTTGACAACGCTCCTCGAGGCGGCCACCCACGACAAGTGTCCGCCAGGGCCGCTGTCGAGGCTCGAAGATAATT
>JANNUW010000517.1:0-6754 GCA_031414095.1 Hyphomicrobium sp.
CGGCGGCCGCACGTGGCGCCGTGATTTCGTGACGCTCTTCGTGGTCGATCTCGGTTGACGCCATCATCGACAGGGTGTGCGCGTGATCGATATGCAGAGCGCCGCGCACACTGGCATTGCCGTTGGCGTAATCCTGATCGGGATGATCGAGATACGAGACGAGCTTAGCGCCCAAATTAAAATCAAGAGCGTGACGCGGCAACTGCGAGCCGACGTTGAGGGCGGCTCGCAATTCGGATCGCCAATCCTTTTCGGCCGCCTTCGCCGTGCCGTAGATATTGTCATCGAAGACAATGGCTTCTTCGACCCAGGGAAAGAGCATGAAATTACCGAGGCGGATGCCGTCGGGCAATACGAACTTGCGGTCGCGCTCGCCCACGGCTTCGGCACCGTACTTCTTAATGTCGTCGTAAAAGCGCAGGCGGTCTCGGCTGGCGACCGTTTCGGTGATCAGCCCGGGCTCGGTGCTCAAATCGAGGGCTAAAGCGTTGGGCACGCCGGATGCGAATGCCGCCGCGGCCGCGACCCCAGCCAGCTGCATGCCGCGCGTTGCGGCCGCCGTCTGGTTTAAGGGGTGGGTCTTGCTCATAACGCGGGCGTTTCTTCTAACAGGAGGCATCCAGTTTTGAGACGTGATCAAAGGCTAGAAGAAACGTTCAGGAATTTGCAGATTGTCGCCAGGCAGCACCGGCACGTCGCTCGGCAGCGGGATGCGCGTGATCTTCTCGCCCTCGCGCGCCACAAGCACGAAACTCTGATCGGCGCGGTACGTGTAGCCGCCAGCGACAGCCACGGCATCGCGGATGCTCAGGCCGGGTTTGTAAGGGAACTCGCCGCCGGATTTAATTTCGCCGTGCACGTAAATGCCGCGATAATTTGTGATTTCGACGGTCACCTTGGGTGTTTTCAGATAGCCGTCCTGCAGCCGGCGAACGACGGCGTCGCGGAACTGGTTGATTGCGAGACCCTTGGCCGGCACCTCGCCCGCGAGCGGCAGCGCCACTTGACCCATGGCATTGACTTCGGTGGCGCCCGACAGATTTTCTTCGCCAAAAACCGTGATCTTGAGTTTGTCGCCGATACCCAGACGATAGGTGCGCTCGAGCGCCTGACCGCCTGTGGCGAAACTGGGCGACGGCGCTATGCCTTCGGGGGCACTGCAAGCAGCAACGCAGAGCCCGGCCAAAAAGGCGGGCGCTGTACGCTTGGCTATGTCGAGCAGGCGACGCAAATACATTGGCCCGATCTTACGCATTGAACTGATTGGCCCGGGCTTTTGAAGAGAGTCCGGGTTCAGCATCCAGCAAGCGCCCGCGACAGTTAATTTGGCGCTAAATTAATGCGCAAAATTCGAAACGCGTCTCTGTTCCGTATTTAGAATATCGCTTATCCTGTTTCAATTTGAAACACGGGGCGAGTCGTGCGGCGATGAAATTACTCTCGCGCTGCATTAGCGACCTTTTTAGACGCCGGTGATAGGCTCGCCGCAGTGGGCTATTTTTGTGGTGAGTGCGTATCTGTGGCAACTGAGGTTTTGACGCTTAACTCGAGCTTGAGTGCCGCGTATCGCGATAAGGCGCCGGCTTATTTTTCAGGCGCTCGCCACGATTTTGTGCGCCGCTTGCCGAAGGATCCGACCGCGTCCATCCTCGAAGTTGGCTGCGGTACAGGCGCCACCGGCGCGCTGGCGCTCGCGAGCGGACGGGCGCAACGCTACGTCGGCATCGAACTGTTCGAGGCGGCCGCGACCCAGGCGCGTAGCGTCTTGAGTGAGGTTATCACTGGCGACGTCGAGCGCCTGCAGTTCGATTTCGGCCCTGCAGCCTTTGACGCCCTCATTTTTTCCGAAGTGCTGGAACATCTGGTTGAACCGCAACGCGTTGTTGAGAAACTGGTGCGGTCGCTGCGGCCTGGCGGCCTGGTGCTGGCTTCATCGCCCAACAACGCGCATTGGCGGGTCATTGCCGAATTGCTGCGCGGGCGCTTTAATCTTGCCGACAAGGGCGTCTTCGATCGCACGCACATGAGATGGTTTACACCTGCAACCTTCGTCGGCATGTTCACGAATGCCGGGCTTCGCGTCGAAAGCGTCGGACCCGTGACGCCGTTTTCGTCGCGCACGCGGATTATCTCAGAGGTCACGCAGGGCCGCGCCGATCATTTGTTCATGACGCAAATCCAAGTCGCCGCCCGCAAGATCTGAGCGCTTACGTCGGCGAAAGGGCCGCTTGCCCGGTCGCAATGTCGTACGTGCAGACAGCCCGCCCGCTGACGCTGTCGGCCGTCAGGATCAGGAAGGGGTTGCGGAAGCGCGCGTTCCAAAGCGCGTGATCAACCTGCCAGAAGCTGACGGGGATGTCGCGGTTGCCGGCGACCAGATGCAGGCTGTCGAGCGCGGTCCAGTCGACGCTGCGAAGTCCGCGCAGCTTTTGACACGCTGCCGTCGCCGGAACCCTGTAGGCCGACGACACGGCAGCTTCAGCGGCCTCGCGGTAGACGCTGTCCTGATACCAGACCTTGAGCCCTGCGAGCACGGCCAAAGCTAAAACGAGTGCCCTCATCTGCGGTCCCTCATGATGCAATGCAATAAAAAGTGGCTCAGGTCGTCACTGACCTAGATTGGATCGCTTATGGTGAAGATTGTCTTAAAGCGGGCGCTTGAGGGCTAGGACGCAAGCCCATCTTGCGCACACCGCTGTTGGCTGGCGCGCGCGCCCCCCCTTGTCAGGCGCGCCGGCATGCGGCATGGATCGCGTCGACCATAATACCAAAGTCCAACTCCCGGGGGAGGGTACGCATCCATGAAAAAGAAAATCCTGATTACTTGGCCTCTGCCGGATGCTGCGATGGAGCGCGCGCGCGCGACCTACGATGTCGTGGCCCACGGCGACGATCCCAAGATCACAATTGATGAAATGCTGGAGACGGCAAAGTCGGTCGATGCCATCCTGCTGACGCTCAATGAGAAGTGCCGCAAGGACGTGATCGAGCGCATCCCTGAGAACATCAAATGTATCTCGACGTTTTCGATCGGCTTTGATCACATTGATCTCGACGCGTGCAAAGCGCGCGGCATCAAGGTCGGCAACGCGCCCCACGGCGTGACCGTCGCGACCGCCGAAATCGCCATGCTGCTGCTGCTCGGCTCGGCGCGCCGCGCCGGCGAAGGCGAGGCGTTGATCCGTCAGCGCAAATGGCCCGGCTGGCAGCCGCTGCAACTCGTTGGTCAACGGCTCGACAACAAGGTGCTCGGCATCTACGGCTTTGGCAAAATCGGCCAAGCCTTGGCCAAGCGTGCGCGCGGCTTCGATATGGACGTCCATTACTATGACATCTATCGCCAGCCCGTCGAACGCGAGAAGGAGCTGGGCGTTACCTATCACGACAGTCTCGATGGCCTGCTTGCGGTGTCGCAGTTCTTCTCGATCAACGCGCCCTCGACGCCCGAGACGCGCTACTTCTTCAATAAGGATGTGATCGCCAAGCTGCCCCAGGGCGCGGTCGTCGTGAATACGGCGCGGGGCGATCTCGTCAACGACGAAGACATGATTGCGGCCTTGAAGTCAGGACGCTTGGGTTATGCGGGTCTCGACGTGTTCGCAGGCGAGCCCAAGATTCACGAGGGCTATTACGATCTGCCCAACACGTTCCTGTTCCCGCATCTGGGATCGGCCGCCATCGAAGCCCGCAACCAGATGGGCTTTGAAGCCCTCGACAACATCGACGCCTTCTTCGCCGGCAAAGACATGCCCTTCAAGCTCGCTTGAGTTCGTGCGCGGCGCTCGCTTGGCCGAGCGGGTCGCCGTGCACGGATGCCTTTAAATTTGCGTCCGGGGACGCATGCGTTGAGAGGGGTGCCATGCCGCAATGGTCAAGACGCCCATTTATGCTGCGTTCCCGGCCAAGCACGCGGGTACGCGAGCATTGAGCCGGGATCACGTCCTTCATTAGCTTGGACGTGACCCCGGAGCGGCGCGTCTCACATGCGTTCGGCGCCCCGTCCGGAAAGCAGGAATTGGAAGCCTGACGAGCGACCCCGGGGGTTGCTAACACTGTGGGTCAGACACCGTTGGGCGGTAGCGCTCGCCAGGGTCGTCGCGCGCGTCTATGAAACGGCACAACCTCAAAGGGCCTTCCAATTGAAGCGTCCATCCGCAGTTCTGATTGCTGGCCCGACAGCTTCGGGCAAATCGGGCTTGGCAATGGCCTTGGCGGAGAAGCTCGACGGGGTCGTCATCAATGCCGACAGCATGCAAGTCTATGCCGAGCTGCGAATTCTGACGGCGCGGCCGAGCGTCGAGGAAGAGGCCCGTGTGCCCCACGCGCTTTATGGACACGTTCTGGGCAGCGTGGCTTACTCGACGGGCCAGTACGCACGCGACGCCCGCTTGGCGATTGCCAGCGCGCAAGAGGCCGGGCGAATGCCGATCATCGTCGGCGGAACGGGTCTCTATTTCCGCGCTCTGCTCGAAGGCTTATCCCCGATACCCGAAATTCCCGGCGATGTAAGAGAGCACTGGCGCGGAGAAGCCCGGCGCGCAGGAGCAGCTGACCTTCACGCTCGCCTTTCGGAGCGCGACCCGGTTATGGCTGCCAAGTTGCAACCGACGGACACCCAGCGCGTGACGCGCGCGCTCGAAGTGCTCGAGGCAACGGGCCGCTCACTTGCCGATTGGCAGAGCGAAGCCGGCAAGCCCGTGTTGCGCGAAGATGAGACCGTGCGCTTCGTCGTGATGCCAGAGCGCGACCAAATCCGCAGCCGTTGCGATGCACGGTTTGATGCCATGATGGTGGACGGCGCATTGGACGAAGTGCAGGCTCTGCAGCGGCTCAACCGGTCCACCGAGTTGCCGGTGATGCGGGCTTTAGGGGTTAAGCCGCTGATGCAAGTCATTGAGGGTACTTTGGCGCGCGAGACGGCTGTTGAGCAGGCGAAAGCTGAGACGCGCCAGTACGTCAAACGGCAGACAACTTGGCTTCGAAGAAATATGATTACGTGGAGATACATTTATTCGCAACAAATGAAAAGTATAGATGAGTTAAATGTCTCATTTATTGATTGTTAGACTTGACCCTTCAAACTAGAAGGCCCTACACGACGACGTGGTCGAAGTGGTGGGTTAACCCGCTTTCTGGACCCGCTGATTAAAGAGTCAGCTGCGCAATGGGTCCTCGGGAAAAGCCCGAGGAAGACACCTTTGGAACTTGGCGCAGACGCAGCACAAACTTGGAGACACGGGCATGGCACGGCAAATGACTGGCGCAGAGATGGTGCTGACGGCGCTCGCCGATCAGGGTGTCGAGCATGTATTTGGCTATCCAGGCGGCGCCGTTCTGCCGATCTACGACGAACTGTTCCAGCAGGACAAGGTCAAGCACATCCTGGTGCGCCAGGAGGGCGGGGCACTGCACGCGGCTGAAGGCTACGCGCGTTCGAGCGGGAAAGTCGGCGTCGCGCTGGTGACATCGGGGCCCGGCGCCACCAATGCCGTGACGGGCTTGACAGACGCCCTCATGGATTCGATCCCGCTGGTGTGCATCACGGGCCAGGTGCCGACGCATCTGATCGGCAACGATGCGTTCCAGGAGTGCGATACGGTCGGCATCACGCGGCCGTGCACCAAGCACAACTGGCTTGTCAAAAACGTCAACGACCTCGCGCGCATTCTGCACGAGGCGTTCCACATTGCGCGCACCGGGCGGCCGGGGCCGGTCGTCGTCGATATCCCCAAGGACATTCAATTCGCGACCGGCAACTACGTTGGCCCGACGAACATCGAGCACAAAACCTACCGCCCGCGCGTGAAGCCCGAGCTCGAGGCCGTGAAGGCCGCGATCGATCTCATCGCCAGCGCCAAGAAGCCTGTGTTCTATACCGGCGGCGGCGTCATCAATTCAGGCCCCAAAGCGAGCCAGCTTTTGCGCGAATTCGTGCGCCAGACCGGCTTTCCCATCACTTCGACGCTGATGGGGCTCGGCGCTTACCCAGCGTCCGACAAGCAGTGGCTCGGCATGCTCGGCATGCACGGCACCTATGAGGCCAACTGGGCGATGCACGACTGCGACGTGATGGTCAACATCGGCGCGCGCTTCGACGACCGCATCACGGGCCTTATCAAAGCGTTCGCACCCAACTCTAAAAAGATTCACGTCGATATCGACCCCTCATCGATCAACAAGAACGTGCGCGTCGATATCCCCATCGTCGGCGATTGCGCCTACGTGCTCGAAGACATGCTGCGCATCTGGAAGGCGAAGGCGCCGACCGTCGACAAGGCGGCGCATAAGCTGTGGTGGAAAGACATCGAGAAGTGGCGGGCCAAGAAATCGCTCACTTACAAGAATTCCAAAGACGTGATCATGCCGCAATATGCCCTGCAACGGTTGCAGGAGCTGACGAAGGATCGCGACACCTACATCACCACCGAAGTCGGCCAGCATCAAATGTGGGCGGCGCAGTTCATGCACTTCGAGGACCCCAACCGGTGGATGACGTCGGGCGGGCTCGGCACCATGGGCTATGGCTTGCCCGCCGCCATCGGCGCGCAGATGGCGCATCCGAAGTCGCTGGTGATCGACGTGGCGGGCGATGCCTCGATCCTGATGAACATTCAGGAATGCTCGACCGCCGTGCAGTACCGGCTGCCGGTCAAGGTGTTCATCTTGAACAATGAGTACATGGGCATGGTGCGCCAATGGCAGCAGCTGCTGCATGGCAACCGCTTGTCTGAGAGCTATACCGAAGCGCTGCCCG
>JANNUW010000518.1:0-3039 GCA_031414095.1 Hyphomicrobium sp.
GGTTTTACCGCCAAACAGACCATGCAGATCGCCCAGCTGCTCTATGAAGGTATCGATGTCGGCGGCGAGACGGTCGGCCTCATCACCTACATGCGAACCGACGGCGTCACGATCGAGCCCGAAGCCATCCGGCCAACCGACGTCGCGCGCAAACCGCAAGATGTCGCCCGCCATCTCGATCGCGACCAGGCACGTCTTTACGAATTGATCTGGAAGCGCACGCTCGCCAGTCAGATGGCGTCGGCCGAAATGGACCAAACCGCTGTCGATATCGACACCAAAGGCCGCGACGGCAAAGCCTACACGCTGCGCGCCAACGGCTCGGTTGTGGTGTTCGACGGCTTCCTGCGCGTCTACGAAGAAGGCCGCGATGACCGCGTCCGCACCATCGACAAGGGCAAGGACGACACCGCCGACGAGGCCGATGACAGCCGCCGCCTGCCCCAGCTTGCGCAAGGCGACAAGGTGACCGACAAGGCCATCGAGGCCGAGCAGCACTTCACCCAGCCGCCACCGCGATTTTCCGAAGCGACGCTCGTCAAGCGCATGGAGGAACTCGGCATCGGCCGACCCTCCACCTATGCCTCGACCATGGCCGTTTTGCAGGAACGCGAATACGTCAAAATCGACAAAAAGCGCCTCGTGCCTGAGGATAAAGGCCGGCTCGTCATTGCGTTCCTCGAAAGCTTCTTCATGCGCTACGTGGAGTACGACTTCACGGCCAATCTGGAACGGCAGCTCGATCTCATCTCTGACAACAAGCTGGCCTGGAAAGACGTGTTGCGCGACTTCTGGACAAATTTCACCGCCGCCATTCATGAGATCAAGGATCTGCGCGTCGGCGATGTGCTCGATGCACTGAACGAGTTGTTGGGCCCCCACGTTTTTCCAGCCAAGGAAGACGGCAGCAATCCGCGCGCCTGCCCCAAGTGCGGAACCGGACTGTTGTCGCTCAAAATCTCGGGCAAGAACGGCGCCTTTATTGGTTGCGGAAATTATCCCGACTGCAAGTTCACCCGGCAGTTGACGGGCGACGGGGCCGGCAATAGCGCCGACCGCGAACTCGGCTTTGACGACGTGACCGGATTGCCCGTTGCCCTGAAGTCCGGCCGCTTTGGCCCCTACCTGCAGCTCGGCGAAGCCGAGGGCGACGAGAAGCCGAAGCGCTCGTCGATCCCCAAAGGCATCGATGCCGCCACCATCGATCTCGAAAAAGCGCTGCAGCTTTTACGGCTACCGCGTGAAGTCGGCCTGCATCCCGAAACCGGCACAATGGTCACGGCCGGACTTGGCCGCTTTGGCCCCTTCATTTTGCACGACGGCACGTACGCCAATGTCGATGGCATCGAAGAAGTGCTGTCCATCGGTCTCAACCGCGCCGTCACACTGCTCGCTGAAAAGCGGGCGGGCGGGGGCAAGGGCCGCTTTGGCCGCGCCGCGCAAAAAGTCGTGCTCAAGGATTTGGGCGAGCATCCGGTCGAGGGTGGCAAAATCGAAGTGCTGGATGGCAAGTACGGCGCCTACGTCAGCCACAACAAGGTCAACGCCACGGTGCCCCGCGGCACTGAACCGGCGGCCTTGACCGTCGAGCAGGCCGTAATGCTGCTGACCGAGCGCATCGCCAAAGGCGGTGGTAAGAAGCCAGCCAAGAAGAGTTTCAGCAAGTCCCCCGCTAAGGCCAAAACCGCAAAACCTGCGGCGGCTGCAGCCGCTGGCAAGGCACCAGCCACCAAGCGCGCACCCGCTAAAAAGCCCGCAGCCGCAAAAGCACCCGCCAAACCTGCAGCCAAGAAGGCGCCGGCAAAGAAGAAAGCCTTGGCCGTGTAACGATTTTCACATTTGTACACTACTTCGCTGACAGCGTGAGTTGCAACGACTCAAAATACCGCCGAAGCATACGCAGTGCGCGTATTTGATTCGGGATATTCCATGTTCGATCGCGCTTACAGCTTTTTGGTTTGGACGACACTGTGCTTAACTGCAATTGCTGGCACATTGCGACTTGAATGGTGGGCAGCCTGCGCAGGCGGGAGCGCCTTGATCCTTATCTCACTGGTAAACCGGCAGAGGGCGGCTCTTAGTCCAATCTTGGCTCGCCGTGGCGTTTCGGACCCTGTGCTCGCCCTTTCGAGCATCTTCAACGGAGCGACCATAGCTACCGCAGCATTTTTGTTTGGTCAGTTCAATGGCTGGGTGTGGGGATTTTAAGTGGTTCCAGGGGGCGGATCGCTAGCCCAAATCTTCAATCATTTTTTTTACACGCTCCGCGTCTGTGATCCTATTCAACTCGTTGTATCGGTCGAGTGCGTCGTTGAGGGCTCTTTTTGCAAACGGTATCGTGCCTAGTAAGCCGCGTACGCGGCCAAGGAGTTCTGACGCTTCCGCAAATGCGAGAATGCTCTTTTCATCTTGCTCACATTTGCCAATCTCAATTCTTGCTGCTTCCGCTAGAGTTTTTGCGTCATCAAGCGAATCTCGTCTCTCACCTCTGTTAAGACTCGGGCAACTGGCCTGCGCCTCGTAACAGAGTGATTGTTGATACTGTGCGCGAGCGCTGTTGGAAGGATCACTACGACTAGCAAAATCATCGGAGAGCTTCTTCCAGTGCTCAATAGCCTTGGAATAGTCACGCAGTTTCGTGGCTTCTTGCGCCGCCTTATCAAGCGCGCGAGGATCGGCCGGGTCAAAATTCGCTGCCGTCTCGAATGATCGCAAGGCTTTGACCTTATCGGTCTCCTGCAAGCCAATTAAGTAGTATGCTGTCGCCATCTGTTTGCTGAGTTTAGTCTGTGCTGCCTCCAATACTTCTCGCTCAGATTTATGCTGCCGCAACACGTCGTCAAAACCGAGCGTCAATTCTTGCCATTGTTGTATTTTGCGCCGTTCACGGAATCCAGTGAGCCATTCCCTACTCGGCGTTGTACGCGCTGTTGAAGCGGCCTGTTCAATTAAGATGAAGTGTTCACGCTGAGCGAGGACATCCCGATTAGCAATTTGTTGTATGAAATCTTCAAGGCGGTCGGCTAAATTCTTTTCAGC
>JANNUW010000519.1:0-1021 GCA_031414095.1 Hyphomicrobium sp.
AGCACTCGGCGCTCCCCGGACTCGCCGGGATCGGCGGCTTCTGCGCCTTTGCCGCGCTCTGGCAGTGGCACCGGCAACGCCGCTACCTGAACAACATGGTTTGACGGTTGTCCCAAACGAGCAAATCGTTAGGCTGCCAGCGATGTATGTATACGAGCTCGCGCTGTGTCGCGTGCTCGGTGAGATCGCGTAGGAAGTCGCGCGCCTCGGGCATCTCCCAACCAATGATTGTGCCAATGTGCGACGAAAGATAAAGCGACTTGCGTCCCGTCACCGGATGCGTGCGCACAAGGCGCTGACGCACTGGCTTGAACATCGCCTTTTCCTCGTCCGTCAGATCGGCAAAGCCCATCGAACCGCGCGAATAGATCAGCGAATGCTCGCACACCATATTCTCGATTTGCGCGCGCGTTGCGTCATCGAGCATGTCGTAGGCAGCACGCATATCGGCGAACTCAGTGTTGCCGCCATCGTCAGCGATCATGCGGCCGGAGAGCAGGGAGTATTTCGCCGGCGTCGCGCGGAACGAACTGTCCGAGTGCCACAGCCGGTT
Source organism: Hyphomicrobium sp. (assembly GCA_031414095.1). Lineage (GTDB taxonomy): Bacteria > Pseudomonadota > Alphaproteobacteria > Rhizobiales > Hyphomicrobiaceae > JANNFX01. The sequence continues at coordinate 554 of JANNUW010000519.1, forward strand.
GCCCAGATTGAACATGCGCCGGCGGTCGCTGCGTGGGAGCGGTTTGCCGTCCTTATCAAGGTTCGACACGTCGACCATGCCATCTTTCAAGCGAAGTTCGGAGCGCTTGGTGATGTTGCCGCCTTCGGCATGTTCGATGTCGCCAAAGTTTAGCGTAAAAGCCAGTTGTTGATCGTCGTCGATCGCCTGATTACGAAACACCAGCACTGCATAGCGGTCCATGCCCGCTTCGATTGCCGCGACTTCCGCCTTGGTCAGCGGCTTGGCGAGATCGACGCCCGAGACCTCGCCAGCGAACACCGGATGGATCTGCCGTATCGAAATGGACATAACCTTCACTCCCAGTTGGCCGAATGATCTACGACCTTGATCCAAAAGCTATACCCGTTTCGAGGATGCGCCAAGATCGGTCGGGGACAGTTTCCGGTCCGGATAGCTTTTGATAACCGGAGGCACCGGTCAGACCGG
>JANNUW010000520.1:0-6034 GCA_031414095.1 Hyphomicrobium sp.
CTCTCCCCTATAGGGGAGAGGCAGACACGAATCGCCGGTGAGGCGGCGGACTCCGGCTCTAACTGCGCTATCTAAGCACAGGAGAAAAGCCAAAAAGAGATTTGTCTCAAAGTCATGACGGGCTGATGATGCGGACGGGCCACAAAGACTTCCCGATAGCAAAAGGGCCGCAGCGAAGCTGCAGCCCTTTTTTTGTCCCCCCGAAAACCCGTCGCCGCTTACAGGCGATAGCGGATCTGGTCCGACCAGAAGCGTTCCAGACGCACCAGCGCCTTATTGAGGCCGCGGAAGTCTTCCGACGAAATCTCGCCGACGGCTTCGATCGAGCCGAGCTGGCGCTGGTAGAGTTTCTGCACCACCGCGCAGGCATCCTTGCCCTTTTGCGAAAGCGAGACGCGCACGCTGCGGCGATCCGATTCCGAACGCTTATAATCGATGTAGCCCATATCAACCAATTTCTTCAGGTTGTAGGACACGTTGGAGCCGAGATAATAGCCGCGGCTCTTCAATTCGCCCGCTGTCAACTCGCCTTCTCCGATGTTGTACATCAGAAGCGCTTGCACGCTGTTGAGCTCAGAGCCGCCGAGGCGATCGAACTCATCCTTGATGACATCGAGCAGCAGGCGATGCAGCCGCTCGATCAGCCTCAAGGCCTGCAAATATTCCGTGCGGAACTCTTCATTCTGCACTTGCACGCGGGGACGCGCGACGTCGAACGCAACACTCATGGACCTGCCTCATTACCTGTTTGCCTAGTTGCCGGTTTTCCGGCTTGCCCTGAAGGTATCGCAGACCCCTAAAAGTTAGCTGAATAGGCATAGTAAAAGAACAGTAACGGGGGGTGCCAGGAAAGGCTTTGTTCACCTGAAAATGCCGCAAAAGTACAAGTTCCGCCTATTCTACGGGGAAATTGCCGAAAATTGATTGAAAGCGGCTGTTCGTTGAAACAGATTTTTTGTGATAGCGGCATTCTTTGCTCAGGCGCGTGCGGCCTGCATGTCGGAGCGTGTCGGCAACACCAGTTCGGCGTCCGCCAAAGTCTGGAAATAGCGCTCGACCATGGCCGGCGTCACGTCTTCAAGCCGGGGCGGCTGCCATCGCGGCGCTCCGTCCTTATCGATCAGCACGGCGCGGGCACCTTCGAAAAAGTCGCCACCGTCGAGGCAATGGCTGGCAATCCTATAATCGCGCTGGAGCGTTTCGCGTAAATCGAGTGCCTTAGCGTCGCGGATATGGCGCAACGTAATTTTCAGTGACAACGGCGAGCGTGCTCGCAAATCGGCGATCACACCTTGCGCCCAGGTTTGCGCGCTGCCTGACACAACCGACAGCCGCGCCAAGATGTCTTCGACGGACGCAGCCGCAAAGCAGTGGGCGATCGTCTCGCGATGGCGTTCAAGCTCGCCTTCTCCGGGATCGATATGCCGGTCATCCAAAACGGGATCGACCGGCTCGGCGTCGGCGAGTAACGACTTGATCGCAGCAAATTGGCCCGCATCGATGCAATGGGTCGCGAGCCCTAGCGCGTACGCGTCAGCACGCCCAATCATGCGGCCGGTCAGTCCCAAATATGCGCCGACATGACCGGGCAACCGCGCGAAGACATGACACGTGCCCACATCAGGGAACAATCCGATGGCGGTTTCGGGCATCGCGAACCGGTAGCCTTGCGCGGCGACACGATGCGTCCCGTAAAGCGATATGCCCGCCCCCCCACCCATCACCATGCCGCCGATGAGCGACACCGTCGGTTTGGAAAAACATTCGCAGTGCCAATTGCGTGCATACTCTTCGGCAAACATGGCACGGGCTTCGGCCATGTCGCGAGCGGCCGCGGTCACTATCTCGCGCACATCCGAGCCGGCGGAAAAGGCCTTGGGGGATGTGGACTGCACGGCCACACAATAGATGTTGGGATCGCGCGAGGCACGGGTCAACGCCTTGCCGAAATCGGAGCGCATGGCGTGCGTCAGAGCATTGAGCGCGCGCGGGCGGTCAAGCGTGATGAGAAGCATAGCGCCTTCGAGCACAATCTTGAGATCGCTTGCGCTGGAAACGCCCTGTTCGTCAGCCATTCGTTCCGCCGTTCCCCGGTCGCCCGACATTTCCCACATCCTGCAAAAATTGCTCGTCCGCCATTAGCTGACTTATGCGCTTTTTGTCGAGCGGGCGGCGTGTTGCACGGCCGCAATTTACGGCTATAGAGTTTTCCAAGCCGCTGTTGATTTGCGCACCCCGCATCCCGACATTTGTTAATACATGATCGGCCCGCAGCCCAAAGGATGAGAACGGCCTATGTGGCGCAAACGCTGTCTCCATCCGGGCCGGAAAGTTGCCCTGCTTAGTTGTTTGTCGCTCAGCATCGCGTGGGCGGCGGAACCGCCGAAGCCAGGCAAGGCTGTCGCCTCCGAGGCCGTCGAATCCGGCAGCTTAAAAAAACCAGCCAAGAAAAACGCCAAGTCCGAGGCCAAAGCCGATAGCCTGACCGCCAAAGCTGCTCAGGCCTCGAAGGCCGCCCAGGAGGCAGCAGCCCAAGCAGCAGCGCAAGAGGCTGAAAGAGCCGCAACTGAAGCCGCTGGAAAATTGAAGGCGGGCACCGGCAAGACCGGCGCCAAAGCAGGCAACAAAAAGCCACCAGCCGTTGCTCCGGCAACGACGGTCCCATCACCACCAGCGGCGGCGGCTGCGACAGTGCCGCCGGTTCCAAAGGAATGGTCCCCCGAGGAGATCGCGCTCGCGTCAGCCCGCTGCACAGCGGTGCTCAAAGATATCGACGCGGTCACCACGCCCGAGCCTGCCTTTCGTCAAGGCGATTGCGGCGCGCCCGCTGCCGTGCGCCTCATCAGCGTCGGCCGTAATCCGCAAGTCTCGTTCAGTCCCGTGCCCATCGTGACGTGCGATATGGTTGGCGCACTGCATACGTGGCTCAAACAAGATGTCCAGCCACTCGCCAAAAAGCACCTCGGCGCTGACATCGTCAAAATTGAAACTATGAGCGATTACGCCTGCCGTAACGCTTACGGTCGCACCAAAGGTAAACTGTCGGAACACGGCCATGCCAACGCGCTCGATATTCGCGGCTTTGTGACCGCTAAAGCGGTGCCTGCGTACGTGCTGGAAAACTGGGGACCGATCCAGCGCGAGATCGCAGCCCAAGAAGCCGCCAAGGTGGCGGCAAAAGTGGCCGCCGAGAAAGTGCTCCAAGAGCAAGCGGCGGCAGCTGCTGCAGCGAGTGCACAAAGCGCCTCGTCCTCGCAAAAACCATCCGGTACACGCGGTACAATCGTAGAAGGCGTGCCGCAGACGTCGGGCTCGAAGGGCAGTTCTTCGCTAGGTTTCCAGCCGAGCCGGCTCGGCGGGCCCAAGGACAAAGACGTCAAGGCCAAAGGCGGCGCGGATAAAGAAAAAGACAAAAGCAAAGCGCGCGGCGCCAAACCGGACACGGCGCGCGGCGGCAGCGCTAAACAGTCACCTGCTGGTGCCTCGCCGCCAGTCGCTCCCGCCATCGTCAAAGGTGCGACGCCCGGCAATGGCGTTGCGGTGTTCTTGCACGAAGTGCACGCGGCCGCTTGCAGGACCTTCGGCACGACACTCGGCCCGGAAGCCAACAATGATCACCGCAACCATTTCCACATCGACATGGCGCCCCGCAAATTTAAAAAAATCTGCGATTAGTTGAAACGGGGTCCGACCCCGCGGGTCCGACCCATCCAATGCCTTTGCCGTTGGGCGCACTGCGCGCTCGCCTGGCGCACAACAAGTTCACAAGTTAATTTGCATCAGAGCAAGGGGTCAGACCCGCAACACCTCTGTTGAGGGCTCTGCGCGCTTGGCCCTTGCGCCGGGCGCGGCACCCGGCGAAGGTGCAGCTCACCGTAGCTTTGGGAATGTTCTGCGCCTATGACCGCCTCACCGCCCAACCCCGCCTATCCCGCAACACGCCTGCGCCGCAACCGCCGCACGGCGTGGTCGCGCAAGCTCGTGTGTGAAAACACGCTCACGCCCGCCGATTTCATCTGGCCGCTGTTCGTGATCGAGGGCGAGTGCCAACGCGAAGCTATCGCGTCGATGCCGGGCGTCGAGCGCTTGTCGGTCGATCTCATCGTCGAAGCCGCGCGCGAGGCGGTTGCGCTCGGCATACCGGCCGTCGCCATTTTTCCCTACACTGATCCCAAGCTGCGCACGGACGATGCGCGCGAAGCCTTCAACGCCGATAACCTCGTCTGCCGGGCGACGCGCGCCATCAAGGCTGCCAATCTCGACCTCGGCGTCATTCTCGATGTGGCGCTCGATCCCTACACCAGTCACGGCCACGACGGCCTACTGCGCGACGGCGTCATCCTCAACGACGAGACCGTTGCGGCGCTGATACGCCAATCGCTCGTTCAAGTGGAAGCCGGCTGCGATATCCTGGCGCCATCCGACATGATGGACGGCCGCATTGGCGCCATTCGCGGCGCGCTCGAAAAAGCCGGACACAGCGATACGCAAATTATCGCTTACGCAGCGAAGTACGCCAGCGCTTTTTATGGGCCCTTCCGCGATGCCGTCGGGTCGAAGTCGACGCTCAAAGGCGACAAGCGCACCTACCAGATGGACCCGGCCAACGGCGATGAAGCCTTGCGCGAAGTGGCGCTCGACATTGCCGAGGGCGCCGACATGGTGATGGTGAAACCGGGCATGCCCTATCTCGACATCGTGCGGCGCGTCAGCGACACGTTCAAAGTGCCGACGTTCGCCTATCAGGTGTCGGGCGAGTACGCGATGATCATGGCAGCCGCGCAAAACGGCTGGCTCGATGGCGACAAGGCGATGCTCGAAAGCCTGCTCGCCTTCAAACGCGCCGGCGCCAGCGGCATCCTCACCTACTTCGCGCCACGCGCGGCGAAACTGCTGGCTGTTGCCGCCGCTTAAATGGACTCACTTTCCCAGCCAAGCCGGAGTGAGGTAAAGGTGCCGGCTCTCGCTCGGAAACTTGAACGTGCGAAACCTCGACGCCCGTGGCCGGCTCGGCCGGGGCTCTCGACGATGACAACACGACCCGCTAGTGATCAGGTCATGACCGAAGCCCCACCGCTGAAACGTCTCATCGGAATCATGGCGGCCCTGCGCACGCCCGGAACCGGCTGTCCGTGGGACTTGCAGCAGACGTTCGCGACGATCGCGCCCTACACCATTGAAGAGGCCTACGAAGTTGCGGACGCCATCGAGCGCGGCGATCTTGCCGATTTGAAAGACGAATTGGGCGATCTGCTTCTCCAGGTCGTCTACCATGCGCGCATGGCCGAGGAGCAGGGCGCGTTCGCCTTCGATGACGTGGCCGACGCGATCGGGCACAAAATGATCCGCCGGCATCCCCATGTCTTCGGCACACCGCAGGAGCGGGCAAGCGGCGCGGCTACAGGATTCTGGGAGCGCCTGAAGGCACAGGAGAAGGCCGAGAAGGCAGCGGCGCGGGTCAATGCGGGGTCTGACCGAGGGAGCACTGTTCGTTCGGGGTCAGACCCTGCGGGTCTGACCCCGCGTGAGATCTTAGATGGGGTTCAACTCGCCGAGACGCCGGAGCATGAACCCGGATTCAAGGCCGATGCGGCGACGCCTACCCGCGCTTCCCTTCTCGACGACACGCCGCGCGGATTGCCGGCCCTCACGCGCGCGATCAAGTTGCAGAGCAAAGCAGCGCGCGCCGGCTTCGATTGGCCGTCGCTCGCCCCCGTGTTCGACAAAATGCGCGAAGAGCTGGCTGAGCTAGAAGCCGAGGTGGCGAAGGCAAATGCGCCTTCCAACCATCTGCCGGAACGGCAGCCGGATGGCGCCAGCAAGGATTTAGTCGAGGGAGAATTCGGCGATCTGCTGTTCGTGATGGCCAACGTCGCGCGCCACTTGAACATCGATCCCGAGGCCGCGTTGCGATCCGCGAATACAAAATTCACGCGCCGCTTTCAGCACATCGAAGCCCGCCTCGCCGAGCAAGGCCTCGCACCCGCTCAATCAACCCTCGAAGACATGGATGCCCTCTGGGATGAGGCGAAGG
>JANNUW010000521.1:0-1387 GCA_031414095.1 Hyphomicrobium sp.
CCGGACACTTTCACCGTCATGGCGTTGCAGGCGCGGTCCTTGGCGCATTACTCCCACAATCTCGGACGTTTGTAGGTCGGAGAGAGCGTCTTCGCGAGATCCGACATTATACGGGTGCTGCCTAAGATGTCGGGTCACCTAAAGGGACTTCCAAAAGGTCGCTCGCAAGGGCTCTACCCGACGGCTGGCATCGCGACCGGCGTCTTCATCAAAGGTCGACGGCTACTGTGTCGCGAACGCCACCTACTCCCCCTTGATGTACGGCTCGACCGGTCCGGACACTTTCACCGTCATGGCATTGCCAGCGCGATCCTTGGCGACGCCAGCGGCGAGGCGCACCCAGCCTTCGCTGACGCAGTACTCCTCGACGTTGGTTTTCTCGACACCCCGGAACTTGATGCCGATGCCGCGGGCCAACAGCTCCTCGTTATAGAACGGGCTCTTCGGGTTGACGCTGAGGCGATCTGGCAGGGTTGTTGCCTGCAGCTCGGGGTTCTGCGGATCGGAAGGTGTGTCGGTCATCGGCTACTCTCACGGTGGGACGGCACTGCATTCGACACGAGATAGCCTTACCCGCGCCAGTTGCCAACCTTGGACATGCATTACTGCGCATTTGTCGGCCGCTCACTGCTGGCGTACGGTGCGGCCATGACCACGAAATTCGACGACATCACAGGCGTGCTGCTGGCCGGCGGGCAGTCCCGGCGCATGTTCCCCGAGCAGCCCGGGGGCGGCGACAAATCGCTGCGCGATCTCGCAGGAAAGCCGATGCTCGCCCACGTGATCGACCGGTTGGGGCCGCAAGCCGGACGTCTGGTGATCAACGCCAACGGTGATCCAACACGCTTTGCACCTTTCAATTTGCCGGTCGCAGCCGACACCATCGACGGCTTCGCAGGCCCGCTCGCAGGAGTTTTGGCCGGCATGCGCTGGAGCCGGACCAACGCGCCCTCCGCCACGCATATCGCGACGGTATCGACCGATGCCCCGTTCATTCCGCTCGACCTTGTTGCGCGGCTGCGCGACCGAGTTGTAGGTCGTCCAACCGCAATCGCGATCGCGCGCTCGGGCGGCGAATTGCACCCGGTGATCGGCTTATGGCCGGTTGCGCTTGCCGACGATCTGGAGCGCGCCTTAAGCGATGGCGTGCGCAAGGTGCTGGCCTGGACCGGCCGGCATGGTACACAAGCGGTCGATTTCCCATTCACGCCAATGGCCGGCTGCCAGATCGACCCGTTCTTCAATGCCAATCACCCTGACGAGTTCGACGAAGCCCGCCGCCTGTTGCAAGGCTGATGCATCGTGACCTGCGCATCGCTTGTTGCCTCACATTCGCCGGTGATCGGGATCGCCGGCTGGAAGGATTCCGGCAAGACGACGCTGGTGA
>JANNUW010000522.1:0-1897 GCA_031414095.1 Hyphomicrobium sp.
CCATGAAGCCTTCTACGACGCGGCGACCTTGATGCAGGCAGTCTGTGAGCACGGCCTCGAAGGTATCGTCAGTAAGCGGCGCAGAGATCCGTACATATCAGGCGACAAATCCGGAAGCCCCCGCCGGGGACTGCTGACATAGCTCCAAATTGCTCCAAAATTGCGTTGCCGGGCCCATTGGCCTAATTCTAGGCTCGTCGGAGTTGGAGCAAACAGACCAGCATGCTTGCACGAGTTGTTACGATCGCGGCCGTCGCCATGGCGCTTGCGGCACTCTGCACAGCTGCAGCGCGGGGCCAGGCCCCGAGCCTCGGGGTCGAGCCGATTGCACAGGGGCTAACGGCCCCGATCCAGCTGGTGGAGCTGCCCGACAGCAGCGGGCGTAAGCTCATTGTCCAGCAGGATGGTCTAGTGCGCATCCTCGGCAAAGGCGGTGAGCTCGCGCCCGAGTTCTTCCTCGATCTGCGCAGCAGGCTCGTCGCCCTCGACCAGGGCTTCGAGGAGCGTGGGCTCCTCGGGCTCGCGCTTCATCCCGCGTTCGCCCGCAACGGACGCGTTCTCGTCACATACTCAGCACCGTTGCGCCAGGGCGCGCCTGCGAGCTGGAACCACACGCGGCGCGTCTCTGAGCTCACCGCCACGCTTGGCGAGACACCGGCGGCCGATCTCCGCTCCGAGCGAGTTCTCCTCGAACTCGATTGGCCAAGCCGCAAGCACAACGGCGGTGGCCTCGCCTTCGGTCCGGATGGCTTTCTCTACATCGGCTTCGGCGACAGCGGCGCCTCGCACGGCTTCGGCCCGAAGGTGATCTGGGAAGCATTCGAGGTGCCGGCACACGCGTTGTCCTGGGATTATCTCGCGCAGGATCGCAATTCGCTCTTTGGAAAGATCCTGCGCATCGACGTTGATCGAGGCTTTCCCGGCTACGCCATCCCCCGCAACAACCCGTTCGCTGGAGGCGGCGGCCGCCCAGAGGTGTGGTCCTGGGGCTGGCGCAACCCCTTCCGCATGACCTTCGACAGCAACGGCAGCGGGGATCTCTATGTGACGGCCGTCGCCGAGACGCTCTGGGAGGCGGTCTACCGCGTGCGCGGTGCCGGCAATTATGGCTGGCCGCTCATGGAAGGCGTGCACTGCATCGACCGGCTGAAGCCGCGCGAGCCGCCGCAGGCCTGCGCCGATCGGGACGCCGAAGGAACCCGCATAGAGCTGCCCGTCGTCGAGTATCCCAATATGCAAGCCTCCCATCCGGCGACGAAGCTTGGCATCAAGGGGGTGGGCACCGCCGTCACCGGTGCACGCGTTTACCGCGGCCGCGGCATTCCGGCCCTCGCGGGGAAGCTCGTAGTGGTCGACTGGAGCGCAGACTTCCGCAAGCCCTCGGGTCAGCTCTTCATTGCCGAGCCGATAGAAGCGGCCTCCACCCTCTGGCCGCTCGAGAAGCTCATGCAGCTCGAGACCCGCATCATTAGCCTCGAGGCCGACCGCGACGGGGAGCTGTACCTGCTCACCAACGACACGCTTGGTCCTCATGGCATGACCGGCCAGGTGCTCCGTCTGATTGAGAAGCGCTGATCGGGTGCCTACCCTGAGAGGCGTGTCGCGTGACGACAGCGTGATGCACCAGAGGCGCCGCCGTCCTTCGCGTTGGCCTTTTGACAATATCGAGCAGGCCAGGATAGGAGCAATAAGCGACGAAACTTCGTCCCCTCTGATTTCGCCCTTTCGTCTGCTCCGGGGTCAGAAATGCGCATGCCCTTCACTGGTTTCATGGCTGCCCATGTCTCAATCGACAACCTGTTGCGATAAAGCTCCAACTGCTGCAGAAGAACGATGAACACGACCGGTCCTAAAGGAATGCCAGTATGCACATCGGATTGATCGGCGGCATTGGACC
>JANNUW010000523.1:0-4591 GCA_031414095.1 Hyphomicrobium sp.
CACACTTCAAACCGTTCGTGAATCACAAAATCATTTTGCAAGGAAACAGCCCTCAACACAGCGCTTTCCTGCAAAATCGAAACCTGCAAATGCCAAAGTCAACAAACGCAATCAATGAGTTAGGAATAGTTCACGGGGGACGGGTTACGGCTCCGGTTGAACAACTCTCTTGATGTCCAGTTTTGGAATAGTGGACATTCAATCAGGTGACGTCCGCTATCGACAGTCATTTGTCTGCATTCAGATGGTGATCTCAATTGATCGACGCAAAGACCAGACCCGGCTCAAGAGCCGCAAGGATGCGCTCTCGATAGGCCCTTGCCTTGGGAACAGATGTAATCGGCTTAACAAGGTTGGGCATGACTATTACCCGGGCGAACTGACTAGCGGTGAAATTAGCGACGGCGGCAAGCATTGCGCCGTCACGCAGATGGACATGCCAATCATCTGGCCGTCTAATCGTTAATCGCGTCACATCTTGCCCGATCATATTAGGAAAGGAGCCGATAACAGAGCTATTCATGCTTTTGCCTCCTCAGTTGTGAATCAGCGTCGAACTTCGACCCGCCCTAATTTCTCACATAAACTCTTGAAACATAAGGAGAAAGAGTATACCCTGACTTATTCGGCGTGCAATCTTGATCCCAGAGAAAACAGAAATAGGCTCATAATATCAATATTTTTGACGCAACCGCCCCGGGGTCAAAGTTCAACGCCTATTCACATTCTCGTCCACGGCTTGTTTGAGGCCTTCGGTGACGTGCTCAGTTATCCACCTGTCCAAGAATGCAATGCCCTGGTTGCTCATGGTCCTGCACCGCCCCAGCCGGGAATAACGATTCCGCCTTGAATGGTGGAAATCACCAATACGACAAGAACCAATGCGAGCCCGAGTAGTTGAGCAATAAGTGAAAGCCGGTTTGCATCCAATCTCATAGTGCCATGCCTCCTCTACCTTCCGCCTTGCCAGCCCTGCGCTCTCAAATCAGCAATCGCCTTCTCAAGCTGCTGCTTCAATACACTCACCCTAACCTTATCGTCGCCCTGCGGCCAGCCTGACGGCGCTGCAACGTCAATTGCCATGATCAATAGCTCAAGCTCAGTGCGCGAAAGGTTTAAGGCAATCATTTTGTGTTCCTGAGGCGCAAATCACCCCGAGAACGAAAAAAGAACAAATTCCTGAAAGAGTCAAGCTTTCCTAAGGAACGATTCACTGGAAACTAGCTCGAATCCATCAGCAGCGGCATTTGACGGCCCACGGGTTCTGACATGTCGCTGTCTCTGGAGGCACGTCAAAAGGCCATCTTTCTGACTGGCCTCGATTGACGGTCTGGGGCCCTGTTGCCTAAGGCGGTGGCGGGGCCCTCGTTCTTTCGGAACCACGTCCGGCCTTTGGTCCATGCCAGCAACGATCTCTTCAAAGATCAAACTTCGCCAAAAAACTAAGTTGGCTGTACTCTGATGTGACGGAGTAGGGCCTTCATTGATGGAGATCAACGAGGCCAGGGCAGAGCGTGGCGATTACCAAGTATCGGCTTTTTTCAGCTCTGCAAAAAGGACGTCCAAGTCGCCGCCCGATTGCTTGAGCACATCACCAAAACGCTTCTTGGTGGCGATCGACAGCCACACGCCCTTGACGTTGACATCGCTTACGCGGGAGGCGCCACCCGACGCGGCCAGCCGCCATTTGACCTGTTCGCGTCCACCGCCCTTCGACACGATCGCACTGGTGATCGTGGTGAAATTGCCTTGCCTTGTGATGGAGGTGATTTTCAGATCGGAGCCACGAAAATCAGCGACATAGGCCACGAACAGCGAGGCCGCATAGTTGCTGAAGAGCGAGTAGAACTTTTCCTTTTCCGCGCCCGTTAGTTTCGACTGATACTGGCCAAGGGCAAAATTGGCGATGCCGCGGATATTGATATACTTGTTCAGGATGGCGACAAACTTTGGTCGCAAGGCATCTTTACTTCCGCCGCCATTGGCCAATCCCATCACCTCCGCCGCAATCTTGCTGACATAGGTTCCGGCGCCACGGGTATCTTCGGCGCTATCAGAGGTCTTCGCCCGTGCCGGCGACACGGCTGCGAAGCCTAGGAGAGCCATCAACAATCCCGGCGCTTCGCGGCGGATCAATCTCTGCCTTGTCGTTCCGGCCATAACTCCTCCATTCCAGCTGGCAGTTAAATCTGCTTCTGCTGACATTTAAATGAAATCATATCAACTGACATCCACCAGGTCACTACTTGTTAGGTTCAATGATTGCGCAAACTTGCGTCATAGGCAAGACTGGTTTTTTGCTTTGTTGCCATGTACGTTCGTGGAGAAAGGCTTCCCGCCATACTGCTCAGCATTTTGCATCCGTTGCTCTACGCCGCAATGGAAATCCGTGCGCGTGGTCAAGGAAGGCGAAACGACAAACGATCTGCTTGCATTCCTCACGACGGAACCCAACAAAGTGGATTAAGGTTGGCCTGAGGGGACCGAACCAACTGCTTTAATGATAGTCGATGATCACATAATTAAAAGCATCACCGTATTGAGATGATTTGCTTCAGGTGGCCACGCGCAACCCGTTTCGATCCTTGTTTCGCAATACCAGATGAACACCCAAACACCCGAACAGACCCATCATCAAAAGCCACGAATAGCCAAAGCCAGCCCAGACCAGAACACCCGACGCCAGCGCCCCGAAGCCTGCACCGCAGTCAAAACCGTTTTCCGCCACCACGTTAAACCGGAATGCGCAGGCCGATGACTGGCCGACATTGTAAAGCGGGGTCATGATGGCCGACATGTAAATCGGCCCTGCCACAGCTCCAATCATATTAGCGGCAATGGCACTCCAGGGTGATTCATAGCCATTGGTTTCCGCCAAAATCGTGCAGATCATGAAGGCAAGACCAATTTGAACAGAACGCTTGTGATGGCCAAGATCAATCAAGCGGCCACCGACGAGTCCCACAACGGCCCCCGTCAAACCAGCCACGGCCAAAGCACCGCCATAGTCTTTGAAGCTTTCGCCGAGGGTTTGAAACAACACAATGCGCCAGCCAAAATTGACCGCCGCCGCAACCAGCCCATCTGAAAAGGCAAGTCCACCCGCAAAAACCTTGGCCTCGCGTGAAAGCTGGGCTTCGCGCTCAACCACCATGCGCGGTGCGCCCAACATCGGCACTGCCGCCAAGGCATAGATGAGTGCGGTGGAGGCAAAGGCATAGACCGGGCCAAATATGGTCAGCATGAAGCCGCCAAACAGGGGTGCGATGATTCCAGTAATGGCAAAAATCGCTTCCCGCGCACTCACTTGCGCGCCACGGTGTTCAACATCGCCCAACCTTGTGACACTGGCGTGATAGCAGGTCCAATAAAATGCCGTGCCGCAGGATGACAAAAGCATATAGACAAGCAACCAGGCACCAGGTCCATGAACTTGACCGAGCAGCAGGAAACTGGAAGCATCAATGAGCGTGCCAAGGATGAGGCCATTGCGTAACCCGATCCGGTGAACAATGGGCAGCAGCGCAAGGCGCAGGGCCAACCGCAACAAGATCACCGCTGCAATAGTGAAAAACACCAGGTAGTTCGCGATGCCTGCCTTCAGCAAATAGACATAAGTAAAAACCGCCCCGCCATTGAACGCGAAGCTTTGCAGTCCGGAATGGAGATAGAGTCGATTGATGGAACTGTTGTCAAAAAAGCGTATGAGCGCTCGATAGGGGAAAAAATAGCGCGTTGCAAATAGTCGACGAGTTTGAACTTCGGCGTCTGGCCCTTTTGTGACCTGTTGGCAGGAATGTGGCTCGTCCGCTCATCACGGCAGAGCGGAGATTCTATCGGTAATTTCCGCTTTTTCAGAGAATTGGTCTGCTTACAGAAGCAAAGCCGACATGGTTTGACAGCTGCATTTGGTCTCATGTTGACCCGTTGCGGACATCGTCACTAAGCGCGATAATCTCTGCTGCGCCAAGTCTGCGTTGGGGGCATTTGAGGAGTACGCAATTTGTCAGATTTCAATGTCGGCTTCGTAATTTTTCCTGGACTCACACAACTCGACTTCACCGGCCCGTTTGAAGTCCTAAGCCGGCTGGGAACGCCTCCCTCTATCTCCGTCCCCAGCAAGTTCCCCCAATCGAAAACCCACGTTGTCGGGAAGACCATGCTACCAGTTTTGAGCGACCGCGGTCTCGGCATCATGCCCACCCGCACCTTCGAAAACTGTCCCCCGCTCGACCTAATTTGCTTGCCTGGTGGCCCAGGCGTTGTGGAAGCCCTCGCTGATGTCGAGACGGTTGACTTCATTCGCCGCCAGGGCGAGCGCGCAGAATACCTAACCTCTGTCTGCATGGGGGCCTTTCTTCTTGGTGCAGCGGGGTTGCTCAAGGGGCGTCGGGTTGCAACGCATTGGGCCTACACCGACCTATTGCCATTGGTGGGTGCAATTCACGAAAAGGCGCGCGTCGTGCGCGACGGCAATGTCTTCACGGCGGGCGGTGTATCGTCAGGGATTGACTTCGCATTCAGCATCGTGGCCGAACTTGCTGGGCCTGAGGTTGCGCAAGCCATCCAGCTTGGCATCGAGTACGACCCG
>JANNUW010000524.1:0-16771 GCA_031414095.1 Hyphomicrobium sp.
CCTATGAACTGATTGTCGAACGTACGGACAAGTAACGCGAGTTCCTCGCGACCGGAAAGGAGAACATTCGCCCGTCATCGCCCCTGGTGCGAGACTGGAAATATTGGCAGAAGGCTTTACTGAAGGTCCAACAGCAGACCGTGACGGTAACGTGTTCTTCACTGAACTACCAAAAAATCGGATCGTGAAGTGGAACGCCGCCGATCAGCTCCGCCTGCGGCAGGGTATTGAAAGTTCGACATCTGCTTATGGCCGATATTGTTGTAAAAGTCCCAAAATGCCGAACGACAAATTTCCCGCTAAAGGAGGGAACAAGCAGTAATCGCTGGTCGATGTGCCCTCAGGCGCGTTACCGAGGTCGCCTGTGAGTTTAGCTCCTAATAATTTGGTCCCCCACATGGTTTTCAGAACGCCGCACCCACGGCCCAGAAAATTTTTGTTGAGCGATGCAAAAAGACTTTTGCAACAGTATCGGCCCGAAGCCGACCTCAAGGTCGTTTTGTAAAACGTCCGCTCAGCTCGGTAGACCAGACATCGCGCCTGCAACGTCCGCTTTTTCAGAGAATTGGTACGCAAGCAGAGATAAAGCCGACATGGCTTGACGGCTGCACTTGGGCTCCTGTTGACCCGAAGGAGCGAATCTGAAGCCATCGGAAATGCCCCAAAGAACTGCACTGTCACTGTTCGGCAGCGGGGCTTCCGATTGCACGAACTGGTGGCCGTGCAATCTGTGCCGAAGATTAAATAAGCGTGGCAGGCAGGAACCTCAGTTAGGAGATGTCGACAGCGGGATTGCGCAACACGCTTTCATAGGCCTTTCCGGTGGTTCTGGGGATTTGGCTGACCTGAACCACGGTTGGAACCAGACCTTGGAGAACGCGCGTCAATTCCGTTTCCAGTCGGTGGATTTGTTCCGCTGCAGGAGGTGACGGACAGACAATCCTGAAGACAGCATCTTGCCTTGTTAATTGCTCCAGCTGCCACTCGCGGTAGTCAAGAATGTCCGCGAGTTGCTTGGCGGCGATAAAGGGATAGAAGAGTGCACCTTCCGGATTACGGAAAAGATTTCTCTCCCTCCCGGCAATCTCTTCAATGCGGCGGAGCGCCGGCAGGAAGCTTGAAGGTCTGGACGACAAATTGATGTAATCACCCGGCGCATAGCGGATCAGCGGCATGGCATAGGCATAGAACGGGGTGAGAAGAACTTCGGCGGAATCGCCGATGACGAAAGGTCCGGTTTCCACAAAAACATTTTCTTCGCAAATCCGCAGTCCATGATTAGCGTCTTCATAGGCGATGGGGCCGACTTCGGTTGCCGAATAGCATTCGATAAGCCGCGCCGGGATTTGCCCGGAAAGACGCTGGCGCAGCTCGGTTCCCAACGCCTCACCCGTCAAGACCACTACCCGGATATGTCTCAACGCCTCGGGACCCCCGGCCTCGAGCAGGGAAGCCAGCAGGTTTGGATAGGTTACAAGATGCGTGACCTCCGCCCGCGCCAGCACATCAATCTGCTCCTTCGGCAGCCAATGCCCCGGAAGGGTGATGGTGTGCCCGCTGGTGACCGGAACAAAATCCGGCTTCACATATCGCGAAACGGCGACACGGCCGATCGGCCCCTGGTCGTGCCAGGTGATGGCGCGGCCGAGCAAAGCCCGGCTTGCCACGCGGCTTAGCATGGTGCGGGCAATCCGCAGGGGTGCCCCGGTGGACCCGGAGGTCATGTCGTTTTCGAGCGGTAGCATTTCCGGCGGCAGCGCTTCCGCCCGGAGCTGGTCTTCATTGTCCTGGGCGGCCCGGCGCGTCAGCGTTGGCACGAGAGGCCAGCGTGACCAGTCTATTTTCCCGTCGGCGCCGAACAGTACGTCGAGCAAGCCGCTGTTGCGGTAGTAGGGAACCTGGGCCCGGGCATGGCGCAGCAGCTTCTCGAGAAGCTTCCGCTGGTAGTCCACGATTGCCTCACGGCTGAGTAGCGGGGTTTTCTGCAGTGTTGCAAAAAAGCCCCGCGTAAGCTTTTTTTCCATCTCGCTCAAGGGGATGCCCGTTTCTGGTTGTCGGCTTGGCGGGACTCATGGTAGCACTTCAGCCCTCGGCAGCAAGGGATTGGACCGTGGAAAAAGCGATCGTTTCAATAGTTGCAGGATTCGCTGCGGTCACGGTGTTGGCTCCTGCGGCGCAGGCCGATTCGTCGTGGGATGGATTTTACGCAGGCGTCCACGGGGAATATCTTTGGGGCGAGCCAGTTGTCACTGGCGTCCTTCAGACGGACAGCGAGGATTTTGATGGCTTCGCGGGTGGCATTACCGGCGGCTACAACCATGTCTTCGATCAATTCCTTCTCGGTGTCGAAGCGGACATTGCGCTCAGCGAGGCGGACGGGACGGCGAGCTATTTTACCAGCGAGGGCGTGAATGTCGATCTGGACTGGCTCTCGACGATCCGGGGCAGACTTGGCTTTATCCATGAAGATCTTCTGTTTTTTGCAACCGGTGGTCTGGCCATGGGCGGACTGGAAGCGGATGTTTTCGGCTCTAGCCCCTCAAATTTGGACAAGACAGCCGTGGGCTATGCTGTGGGCGGCGGCGCGGAATGGGCAATATCGGACAGGATGACGGTGAAGGCGGAATATCTTTACATTGATCTGGCCGGTGAGGATCTCAGTGCGACATTTATATTTGACCGCGTCGGCCTTGAAACCAGCATCGTGCGGTTTGGCGTGAACTGGCAGTTCTGATTTTCTCAGCAGGGATAATAGCTACCCAGTTGAAGGCCGCCACCGCGAAGTCCTACACCTGAAATCTATTTGAGTGCCGCTCCGAGCGATTGCGCAGAAGGTACGGGCCAATCTGACCGGCATCGGGAGACAAACTCCTTTCTCTCTGGATGTCCGTTGTTGGCCCTTCTACAACATGGCGAAAGACGCTGACGGAGGCCGCTTTAAATCCAGAAGCAGACACCAGCGCTAGTCGGGCTATGCGCGTTCTTGAGTTCACTCCCTGGTCTATGAGCCGCTGACGGAAGTGCCGTCACAGGTTTATGGCCAGGGCATTGGGTCGAACTACCAGCGGCAGGGGCTGAAGCTTTCAAAGCATTTCAGGCCTTACGATCCAAGCAAGCGGTAACGGACTGGACGGGAGATGCGGCTCCGACTAGCATCCTGTCAACGCGGGCGTAGTTCAGTGGCAGAACGGTAGCTTCCCAAGCTGCATGTCGTGGGTTCGATTCCCATCGCCCGCTCCAGATTTTCCTGAATCGACAATGACTTACCGCACTACCAATGAACTATACGTTCCTCACGTTCCTCATCGCGTTCCCTATTCCTGTTCCTTAGCCGTTCTGTGAGCATTTCTTTTCATTGCTACAGACTGGCTCTTCCCCAACGCCCCGCGTGAATAGCGAGCCGTCGTCGAAGCTTGTGTGTGGCCAACCGCGCCACGAATATCATCAAGGCTGGCACCAGCGTCTTCGGCCTCAGTGATTGCGCCCGCCCTGGCATCCATGTTTTTTATGTAATCGGGGATTCCGGCCTTCCGCGCTATCTCTCGCCACTCACGAGCGTAAGCATGTTCGGCGTATGGACGACCGGCAGTTTCATCGACAATTAATGGCCCCACTCGTTTGTCATTGGGAATCCAGTCCAGAACTTCCAAAACCAGTGGCGAAAGCGAAAGATCATGAGATACAATGGAACCTGTCTTGGTGGTTACTTTTCTGATCACCATGCCATCGGCAAGATCTGCCCAAGTCAAACCATTCATCCATCGCCGCCCCTGCAGAACGATCCCAGAAGGTGTTGTGCCTTGGGTGATAGGGTTCCACTCACCAATTACGTCTCGCTGTCTCATACCAGTCTCAAATTGAACGGCTGTGCCTAAGGCCAGTGAGATTCTACCAGCGGACTTTGCTTCCGCTATGAAAGCTTGGACGTGCTGGAATTCCAACTTTATTCTACGACGAGCTGGTTGTTTGAATCGGGCTTGATCCATAATTTTGTGCAAACGCTCACACTCTGGAAGTTCTGTCATCACACCGTATGAAAGCAGCCGTCGCAACATGCGCATAATGTTGTGGGCTTTCGTCAAACGCTCAGGGCCATCGAGTTCTTTTGGCTTTTTGGCTTCATCGTACCAGCGACGAAAATCTGAAATCGTGAGGGCTGAGAGGACTCTTTGCCCAAAAGCCTTTTCGATCTTGTCCAACAACTGATTGTAAGTTCGCCGAGTATTGTGCTTCAGATCGACATAGGGACTTGCTGGATCTTTCTCATACGCCAAAACCAGACTTCCAAGCGTTCCATTGAAAGATCGGGTTTCACGGCGGTACAGCATTGACGTTTGCCTCGATGAGTTGGAATGTGTTACCGTTTCCAACGTAAGTTGCGACGCGTTTATTGTCTCCCAAATCTGCCCCCGCTGTGACTCGAACCGCAGCGGGGGATCGCTTTTCGGGGCTGGGAGGCCCCTCGTGTCTTTCATTCTTGGGTCTGCAGGCATTCATTGAATTTTCCTTTCGTGTTTTGCGAAAGGAACGTGAGGCTATCAATTCAATGGTTTATGCGGGCTTCCCAAGCTGCATGTCGTGGGTTCGATTCCCATCGCCCGCTCCAATTCCTGATTTTGCAGGAACTTCTGCGGAATGCGCCGCCGTGGTTAAGCGCGCTGTGCCGCCAGGGAAATGATTTCCCGGCTGGCAGGGCTAAGCGCCGGAAGGCGCAGGGAAATGGCCTCGGCATCGAAAATAGCCAGGGACTTCGCATTGGATGTTATTGCCCTGATGGCATCATCCACCACTTCCTTGATTTCAGGCGATCCAATGCCAGAGTTCTCCGCATGTGGCGCCAGGCAATCGGAAAAGTCGATTGTGCAGCCAAGCGACTGAAACTTGCGGGCGGACAGTTTCTGGTAATCAGGATCATTTGACAGAAGATCAACATCCAGCACAAAATCGCTGCTTGAAATGGACTGCAAGGCCGAGGCAATCCAGATTACCATATATATGCGGAACACATCTCTCTTGCTCAACGGCTTCTGCCCGGGATCGCCGCGCTCTTGGCCGGTGCTGTTTGAAAGCGCCATCGCCTGATGCTCGAAGTCCTCAATGTGGGCAAATGCGACCGGGTGCAATTTACGCAACGAAAGCGCCAAACTCATCATTCTTCTGATGAAGTAAGGGTTGACCTGAAAGGAAACCCACTGGTCAAAGGGATTTCGAATCTGGGCAATGTGGGCGCCAGCGAAATTCTCCTTCATCCAGGCGCTTCGCATTTGGCTGCGGCAGAAGCACAAGACCGCCCTGCGGGCATTGCCGGCGGCAACTGAAATCAGCCCGTCAATGTAGGTAAAAAGCCCGGGGTCGGCCTGGTCACGGCGTAGTAAGTATCTTTCATAGGCAAGATCCGGGGTGTAGCGGAGCGTGCCGGACCTGACCGGTTCAAGATATTCGAAGAAATTATGTTTTTCCGCAGCCGGGTGCCGAAGCATCCGGCCGAGCGAGACCTCAGGTCCTGATAGGATCGCGTTTACATTGAGGCCGGAAATTCCCTCATGGAGCGGCTCGTAGAAGCATTGAAGCGAAGCGTCCTGCCGGAGTTTCAGCCACACGTAAGTACTGCTGGACCTCCACCATGAATGAATGAAAATGGGAGAATTAATGCTCATGACATGTTAGCCATTTATTCATGGTAAAAACCGTAGTCATTTTCGCCATCGTTCCCAGCTACACGTGTCAGTAGCTTTTATATGATTTTTCTTCAACCAGCTCGGAACTCAAGAAATCATTAATTTGCCTTTTAATGGCGGCTCTTTCATCGTTCAGCCTATAAACCGACCGTGCCAGCCTGATAAACTCATCGTCAAATTGCTTGTTCTTTTCCTTTTCCCTCAGGTCGTCTTCAATCTGCCATAAACTTTGGTTCACATTACTTAA
Organism: Hyphomicrobium sp.; assembly: GCA_031414095.1. Taxonomy (GTDB): domain Bacteria; phylum Pseudomonadota; class Alphaproteobacteria; order Rhizobiales; family Hyphomicrobiaceae; genus JANNFX01. Next base: position 5,926 of record JANNUW010000524.1, read on the forward strand.
CCTGTTCTTTAACTCCTGAAGAGCCGGATTGTCCGTGACGTGAATAGCCGCTGCCCCGGATAGGGAAGACAGTTCCTTCACAACATTTGCAAGGGCTTCAGGGCCGGTAATTTTCTGGCTCTTGATTTCCAGTATGGTGATTTTATCAATGAGCTCGCCCCAGGAAACCAGTATCCGTGGAGAAGCGGGCGGCGCCGGCAGTTCATTTTTTTTCATATCTCTGACCCTAGTTTTGAAATCAAGGCGCTCTCCATTTGAGCAAAAGCGGTTCTCCAAACCCCTCTTTCGGTCTGGCGAAAAAGCCGCACGGAAGGATACCAAGGACTATCGCTTTTTGCCAATAGCCAACGCCAATCGGGAACTTGTTTCAGGACCACCCATGTGGGGATCGCCAATGCCCCTGCCAAATGCGCAATCGCCGTATCACACGTTATGACGAGGTCGAGGTTTTTCATCACGGCTGCGGTATCCAAAAAGGCCTGTCCTCCCGCATCAAAATCATCGCCAAGAGATTCCACCTTCATCCCTGCCGGCATTTGCGCAAGCTGTTCAAGGCCGTCGCTCTTCTGAAGGCTAATCAGGCGAACAGTTGGAAGCTGTGAGATGTTGTAGAGTTCGGACAGCGGAAAGGACCGCTTTTTATCTGTCGATAATTTACTGCCCTGCCAGCATATGCCGATCTTGAAACCTCGATCTCCAAGTCTCTTCCTCCACTGCTCAATGCGCGCGTTATCTGCGTGAAGATAAGGCACTTGCTGCGGAATTGTTTCAAGCACGGTCTTGAATGCGAGCGGCAAGCTCATCAGAGAAATGTGATAATCAAAATAATCAGGTTGCAATTTGTCCGGCATGATTTCGATCGCCGGGCCCAATCCCTGCAGGAGTTCGCGCAAGCAGTCCTGGGCCGATATGATGACCCTGGCCCCACGCGCTTCCGCAAGTTTTGCATACCTGCAGAATTGGATCATGTCGCCCAGATAAAGCTCGTGGCAAATGAGCAGGACTTTGCCTGAAATGCCAACACCCTCCGTCCAGAGGGGCTGCTTGTACGACCACAATTCACGGAAGATTTTGAGGCTGTTGCGGGTTTCATACTGCTGCAATCCAGCTTCAAATCTTCCCAACAACAGCAAGAGATTGGCGCGGTTCCAGGATGCAGGTGTATAATCCGGGTCGAGAGCCAGCGCTTTGTCATAGCTCGCCATTGCCTCATCGAGAAGGTTCAGTTCCGTCTGCGTTATGGCCCGGTTGTGATAGGCCTCGACATAGCCGGAATTGAACGAAATTGCCTTGCCATAACTCTCCAGCGCCTCGTCATATCGCTCGAGATCATGCAACACCAAGCCCTTGTCGCTCAGGGCTTGAAAATACGTTTTGTTAAGGGCTATCGCCCTATCAAAATCATTAAGGGCTTCCACATACCTGTTAATTTTGTGAAGCGCTTTTGCACGGCCATGAAGAGCCTGGCCATGCCTTGGGTCAATGTCTATCGCCTTGCTGAAGTTACTGATTGCATCCTTGATTTCTCCCTGTTCGAGAAGGACGTTTCCGAGGTTGGCATAGGCTTCCGCTGATGCGGGGTTTAAACTTATGGACTTTCCGTAGCCCGTGACCGCTTCGTGAAACTTTCCCGCCTGCGCGAGTGTATTCGCACGATTGTAATGAGACAAGGCGTCATTGGGAGCCAGGGCAATTGCCCTGTCATAGTTCTGAATTGCCAGATCAATCTTTCCCATGGCCTTCAAGGCAAATCCGCGATTCAAGTAGGCCTTCGGAAGCTTTGGGTTCAGCTTGATAAGCCTTGTGTACAACTCAACAGCAAGATTAAATTTCTTCTGGGAAAGACTGACAAGCGCCCGCAATTCGAGTACGGGTTCGGATTTTGGCGAAACCTTGAGAAGCCTCTCACAAAGGTTTTCCGCCTCAGCCAATTTTCCATTCTGGTAAAAAGACAAGGCTTCATTAAACAGATTCTGAAGGGGAGTACCGCTGTGTGATTGAAAATTTGACAAAATAAAATCTGTTGCCGTTACTGTGGTGATATTGGCATATTAAAGCCGCGGAAGTGACAAAAGCCGATTAGACACGGCATTCTCATTTTTTACTCCAGATCGCGCCCCTTTAAAACATCTTCTTTTCAGATGGAATACGCCTCAGCAGTATCCACTGAAACTCCTTGAGGCGGTAATACCGTGATCTTTTCATGTCCCCAATCCGAGTCTTAAAGTCAAAGCACTTTCCAGTTGAACAAAAGCACTCCTCCAATTTCTTCTTTCCTGCTGCCGAAACAGGCGCATCGCCGGATACCACGGACTATCGCTTCTTTCCATCAGCCAGCGCCAGTCGGGAACCCGCCTAAGTACAACCCAGGTAGGGATTGCCAATGCTCCTGCCAAATGCGCAATCGCCGTGTCACAGGTTATAACGAGATCCATGTTTTTCATCACGGCTGCAGTGTCGAGAAACGCTTGCGCGCCAGCATCAAAATCGTCACCAAGATTTTCCACCATCATTCCACCTGGCATTTCAGCAAGCTGCTCAAGCCCGTCATGTTTTTGAAGGCTGATCAAGCGAACGTCTGGAAATTGTGAAATGTTGCAGAACTCCGATAGCGGAAAGGATCTTCCGTTGTTTGTTGACAGTTTGCTTCCTTGCCAGCAAATGCCGATCTTGAAACCGTTCCCGCCAATTTTCCTCTTCCATTTCTCAACCCGTTCATTATCTGCGTAGAGATATGGCACTTGTGAAGGTATGGTCTTCTCGGTTGTCTTGAAGGCAAAGGGCAGACTCAACAGGGAAGTATGATAGTCAAAAGCGGATGGCTGGGATTTTTCGGCGACCAGCTCAATTGCAGGGCTGAGGCTCTTCAAAAGATCATGAAGGCAATCCTGTGCCGACAGGTAAACTGTGGCACCTTCAGCTTCCATGAGTTTCGCGTACCTGCAAAATTGTATCATGTCGCCAAGAAACAACTCGTGATATACAAAAACATTCTTTCCTGAAAGATTCTGGTTGTTCAGAAAAATTGGTTTGTGATAGTCCCGGTACTTTCGAATATCACTTAAACTCCCGCGATTTTCAAACAGGCTGAGGCCGGGCTCAAATCTCCCTTGCAGAAGAAAAGTGCAAGCTTTATTCAAAAGGGCCTCTGAATAATCAGGTTTCAGCGAAATCGCCCTGTCATAGCTGGCGATTGCATCATCAAAGCGTTCAATCTCCCTGAGCGCACTGCCACGATGATAATAAGCCTCAGCACTATCTGCCTTCAGCGAAATCGCCTTGTCATAGCTGGCGACTGCATCATCCGGCCTGTCGAGTACCGCCAGTGCAATGCCGCGATTGTAATAGGCCTCGGCATTGTCAGGCTTCAGCGACAGCGCCTTGTCATAGCTGGCAAGCGCATCATTCTGCCAGTTGAGTTTTGCCAGTACATTGCCGCGGTTATAATGGGCCTGAGCGTTGCCAGGATTCAGCGATAGGGCTCTATCGTAACTGGCAAGCGCATCTTCCAACCTGTTGAGCGCCACCAGCGCATTGCCGCGGTTGCAGAGGGCTTCTGCGTAGCCGGGTTGCAAAGAAATGGCCCTGTCAAGGCTCTGCAACGCCTTATCAAATTCGTTCATTTCTGCAAAAGTTTTACCCTTGTTGTAGTGGGTTTGGGCGTTGTCCGGGCGGAGATGGATTGCTTTGTCAAAGCCGGCCAGCGCGTCCGCGTAACGCTTTAATTCGTGGAGGGAGATGGCGCGATTCTGGTGGGCTGCAACATGATCTGGCTTCAGGGCAATTGCCTTGTCAAAATCAGCGAGCGCCTCATCATGTTTTCCGAGAATGATCAGGCCGAGACCGCGGTTTACGTAGGTTGCGGGCTCGTTTGGGTTAATTTCAACAGCTTCGCCGATCAATTTCACCGCAAGTTCGGGAGAGCCCATCTGAAATGCAATAACACCAAGAAAATGTTTCGCCCCAAAATGAAGAGGGCTGATCTGAAGGATTTTCTCGTAACCTGCCTTCGCCTCCACCAAACGCCCTTGTTGGTGCATGGCAGCAGCGCGCTCAAAGAGTGCATCTGCTTGAAGCCCGCCTCCGGATGCCTGCAATCCTGTTGTTCCAGCCAAAACCGGCACCCTCCCAATGGTAACCCCGCACAGTCTTAATTCATTCTTTTGCAAAGTTCATTTGATTTCCGAACATGATTAAATCCAACGCTTTTCACGGATCCACATGAATATGAGCGGGGGGCAAATCAGTTTGATATCTTTCATGCATGGCCGCATATGCCGCTTCAAGATGCTTTGCATAAAGTTCTGCATCGAAGAGGGGGGCAACCAGCCGGTTATCGGACAGTTTTTTCCTTATTGACAACAATCTGGCTGGATTCCTGGCCAGCTCAATTGCCATTCGTTCATACTCAATCGCCGATGCGGTGATCAGCTCCGGCAATCCGATGGCGTTCAGCAGGCTTGCCGCCACCCTTCCTGCAAATGTTTCGCCCATGAGCGTCAATACCGGCAGCCCTCCCCAAAGCGCATCGCTCGCGGTTGTGTGGGCGTTGTAGGGCAGCGTATCGAGAAACAGATCGGCACATTGATGGCGCGCGATATGTTCCGGCATGGGAACGTGCGGCGCGAATATCAGGCGGCGGGGATCAACTCCTCTCGCCTTGGCTTCTTTACGCAGATTCGGCGCCACATAGTTGTTGCTATGGAGCAGCCAGAGGACACTTCCGTCAACCTGTTTCATAACCCGCATCCAAATATCAAAGCTATTCGGATTGATTTTGGCATTATTGTTGAAACAGCAGAAAACAAACCCAGGCCCGGGCAATCCAAGTTCCAAACGCGTAAACTGCTTCGCCGCTATCTCCCGCTTCCGGTCATTTGGCTGATAGCTATGAGGCAGGTAGACAATTTTCTCGGAATAGCCGGCTTGATGGGAGGGAGAAATTAGTGTTTTATCAGCAATGATGTAATCCATAAATTTGGCGCCCATCGTGCCAGGATATCCCAGGAAATTGACCTGCAGGGGCGCCACCCGGCTTGCAAAAACAGCGGTTCTCGCAAGTTTGGTGTATCCATTGAGATCGACTGCGATGTCCAATTCATTGTCGTTTGCGAGTGCGGTTAAATCCACGTCTGACATATTTTCGACGTGAAAAAATCTCTCAAATGCGTTTTCCATTCTCTTTTGCATTTGGCTATTGCTGTTTGGACCGTGAGAAAACGCGATGATCTCAAACCTGCCCTTATCGTGATGCTCCAGCATTTCCGCGATGAGATGGGAGGTCGGGTGATTGCGGAAGTCCGATGAAAAATAACCTATGCGTATTCTGCCGTTTCCCGCCTTTTTGGCAATAGGTTCAACTCGCGCAGGTTGGGCGAACTTTGCGGCTGAGAAGGCTGCCGACTCCAGTTGAAGCTGGCGTGAGCCGGAAATCAACAGCATTGAAAATGGGCTGGTGGCCTTCTCCAGCCTTTCCGTTCTATTTTCAATCTCCCGCACGTCTGAGGCAAATGCGCTCCAATCTCCAATATTCAGCGCAGCCGCCATGCGGCGGCCCAGCAAATAGTCTTGATTGGGCTCCAGCTTGAGTGCGCCATTGTAACTTGCAAGCGCTTCGTCATAGCGCTTCAATTTCTTGAGAACATTGCCGCGATTGCTCAGCGCGCCGGCGTAGTCCGGCTTCAGTGCAATTGCCTTTTCGTAATTCTCGAACGCTTCTTCATACCTGTGCAAGTCACGCAATGCGTTTCCGATGCCAAAGTAGGCCTCAGCGTTATTCGGCTCCAGATGGAGCGAAGCCCTGTAGCTATTGATCGCTTTTCCCGGGTCCTGCAGCTTTTCATAACATTTTCCAAGATTGTAATGGGCGGCGGAAAATTTTGGGTCGATTTCGATAGCCCTTGAAATCAGCCTGATGGATTCAGCGAGCTCCCCCTTTTCAAAACAGATCAAGCCGAGGAGGTGAAGGGTTTCATCGTGATTGGGATGCGTTCGCAGTATGTCTTCATAAAGCTCCCTCGCCGCACCGATCCTCCCTTTCTGGTGGAGGCTAAGCGCTATGCCGAACGTCGCTCGAAGGTCATTTGATGTCTGCATAAATTTACCAGGGCTGAAACTTGGAGATCTTTCCCGGTCCTGAATCTTTCAACTCCCGGATATCAGGTTTTTAAACACCTACCAAGCCTGATTTGGACTGGGGAAATCCGATCCTAGAAAATTTGGGGCCTCATAAAGCGGGAAAATTCCTACGCTTTCATCCCGTCGAGAAAAAGCGAGATGGCGCTGTCGACCACCGCTTCCTTGCCGATCTTGTCGGCCATGCTTTCGATGCCGAAGAGGCACGGCTTGGTCACGCCGGATTGCACGAGGTCGACGAACTGCGTGGCGGTGAGGCGCGGGTCGCGGCGCTTGAGGGTGCCGTCGGCCATCTTGGTTTCAAGGTAGGCTGCGATCTTGCCAATGGTATAGGCGGGGCCTGCCTCATAGAAGCTGCGGCCGATTTCCGGAAATTTGCCCGAGGCGGCAACCACCAGCCTGACATAGGCCAAGGACTCCGAGGTCTGGAACAGGGTGACGAGTTTGAGCGCGATATCACGCAAGACCTCGCCCACGGGCCGCGTCTCATCACCCAGCACCACCAAGCGCTCGGCGTGGCGGCGTTTGTCCTCAAAAACCATGGTGGCGAAGAGTTTTTCCTTGGAGGGGAAATAGGCATAGACGGTGCCTTTGGACACGCCCGCCTCGTTCACAATGTCGTTCATGCTGGCGCCATCAAAGCCCTGGGCCAGAAAGCAGCGGCGCGCGCCGTCCAGAATCTGCTGGCGCTTGGCGGTGTCAGTTTCACTGACGGGGATGGAAACGGTAACTTCAGACACTTCGGGCCTCCGAGATATGCGGCAGCAGCAAAACTGTACCGAACGGTTTAGTCTTGACATAATCCAGATTTGTGCCAAATACAAGTAGAACCGAACGGTTCAGTTCAATTTTTAAGCAGTTTTGTAGGTAAAGATGTCAAATTCAGCCCAATCCGCCGTTGCCCTCCCCCTTGAAGGAGCCCCTCGCGCCCTGCCAAAGCTTGCCCTTGCCCCAACGGCCGAGGCACCCCAACACGCCGCAGCACCCGTCGAAACCAAGGCCAAGCGCCCGCCCCTCATGCGGCGCGCCATTCTGGGGGCGATTGTTCTGGCTGCCCTTTCGGGGGCCGCCTATTATGGCCACAACTGGTATGTGCTGGGCCGCTTCCAGGTTTCGACCGATGACGCCTATGTGAAAACTGACATGGCGCAACTCGGCGCCAAGGTTGCGGGCTATGTCACGGAAATTCCGGCGGCGGAAAACGCTGCGGTCAAGGCGGGCGATGTCATTCTCAAGCTTGATGACGGCGACTACAAGCTGGCGGTTGATGCCGCCAAAGCGCGCATCGACACGCAAAAGGCGGTGATCGATGGCTTTGCCAGCCAGACCGAGGCCCAGAAGGCCCAGATCGCTGCAGCTGAAGCGAGGCTTGCCAGTGCCGAGGCCGAGGAAGGCAATACATTGGCCAGCCTCAACCGCGCCACGGCGCTCATCAAGGCAAAGGTTGTGAGCCAGCAGACCTTGGATGACTCGACCCTGAAGCATGATTCGTCGGAGGCTTCGGTCCATGAGGCGCAGGCCAATATTCTGGCGGCAAGAGCCCAAATAAATGTGATCGCGGCAAACCGCCTGGAAGCCGAGCGCACGCTCACTGAATTGAATACAACGCTGGCCAAGGCGGAGCGTGATCTTTCCTTCACCAGTGTTCGCGCCCCCTTCGATGGCACCGTGGCAAACCGCGCGGTTGAGCCCGGCCAGTTCGTGCAAGGCGGCACGCGCCTGATGGCGCTTGTGCCTGCTGACGGCGCCTATATCGAAGCCAATTTTAAGGAAACCCAGTTGGCCGATTTGCATGCGGGCCAAAAGGCTGAAATCAGCATTGATGCTTTGGACGGTGAAGTGTTCGAAGGCCATGTTTTGAGCATGGCACCTGCCTCGGGTTCGGAATTTTCCCTGCTGCCGCCGGAAAACGCCACGGGCAATTTCACCAAGATCACGCAGCGCGTTCCCGTGAAAGTGTCGGTTCCAGCGGAGCTTGCCGCAAAACTGCGACCCGGGCTTTCGGTGACGGTCACCGTGGATACGCGTTCGGCCGCGCAATAACATCATGTCCGCCACCGCCACCATAGCCGGCGCTTTGCAGCCCCCTGCAAAGACCGGCTTCAACAAGCGCCATCTCGCGGCGTTCCTGTTCATGGTGTTCGGCATGTTCATGGCGATCCTCGATATCCAGATCGTCTCGTCATCGCTGGCTGAAATCCAGGCCGGCATTTCCGCCAGCGACGATGAAATTTCCTGGGTGCAGACAAGCTATCTTATCGCCGAAGTGGTGATGATCCCGCTTTCGGGCATGCTGTCGCGCATTCTTTCCACCCGCATCCTGTTCACCGCATCGGCCATCGGCTTCACGGCCATGAGCTTCATGTGCGCCATGTCGGGCTCGATCAACGAGATGATCGCGTGGCGTGCGCTGCAGGGCTTTGTCGGCGGGGCCATGATCCCCACGGTGTTTGCCGTCACCTTTACGGTGTTTCCGGCGGACAAGCGCGTGATCATCACACCGGTCATCGGCCTCATTGCCACGCTGGCGCCCACCATCGGGCCCACCGTGGGCGGCTATCTCACCGATCTTTTCTCATGGCACTGGCTGTTCCTGATCAATGTCATTCCCGGCATTGCGGTGGCCATCGGCGCATGGCTTCTCATTGACTTCGACAAGCCGGATTTCAAGCTGGCGAAAACCTTTGACTGGACAGCCCTTGCGCTTCTCGCCGTCTTTCTCGGCACGCTGGAATATGCGCTGGAAGAAGGGCCCGCCGAAAACTGGTTTGAGAGCCGCCTAATATTTTTTCTCACGCTTACCTGCATCATTTCAGGTGGGGTTTTCTTCTGGCGGGTGCTCACCTCGAAACATCCGCTAGTGGATTTCACCGCCTTTAAAAACCGCAATTTTGTTTCCGGCTCGATCTTTTCCTTCACCATGGGCATCGGGCTTTACGGCCTCACCTATCTTTACCCCGTCTATCTGGCGCGGGTGCACAACTATTCCGCCCTGCAGATCGGCGAAACCCTTTTCGTCACGGGCGTTGCGATGTTTCTCACCGCACCCGTCGCGGGGCGGCTTTCGGCCAAGCTCGATCCGCGCCTGATGATTGGCCTTGGCTTCGTGGGCTTCGGCATCGGTACGTGGATGGCATCCGCCATCACCGTGGACTGGAGCTATTCGGAGCTGCTCGTCCCGCAAATCCTGCGCGGCGTTTCGCTGATGTTGTGCATGGTGACGATAACCAACGTTTCGCTTGGCACCCTTTCAGCCCTGCAGATTCGTGGTGCGTCCGGCCTGTTCAACCTCACCCGCAATTTAGGTGGCGCTGTTGGCCTTGCCCTTATCAACACAGTGATGAACGACCGTATGGACCTTCACCTGGCGCGCTTGCATGACGCCGTGTCGTGGGGCAGGCCTGTTGCCGAAAGCACACTCAACAACATGACAGCAGCCCTTGCGCCTTTGGGCTCGGATGCCGGAGCTGCGGCCCTTTCACGGCTGGCCGGCATGATTCGCCGCCAAGCCATGACCATGGCCATTGCCGATGTGTTCCTGCTGCTCACCGTGCTGTTCTTCGGCATCATCTTCTTGCTTCCGCTGATGCGCAAACCCTCGACCGGCACGGGTGGCAGCGGCCACTAAGCCTGAAACTTCGATAGCCCATGTTCGGTCTTGTTCCACTTGAAGGGTGCGAAAACCAACTGCCACAGCGCCATCCATGCGGCGACTGACATGATAAGCCAATAGAACGGCATGGTGGCGATGGTAAACCACCAGCCTTTCAATCCGCGCTGGCGCAGAGCCTTGGCGCCTGCCAGCATGGCCACGCCATAACCCAGCACAAAAACCTCCAGGTTCAATCCGGCAAGCAGCATTGTCGCTGCGGAAACATGGGGTGGATTTACAATCAAGGCCCAGACTGTGAGTGCAATAAGAAAGGGGTGAAACAGGGCCGAGAAAAAAATGCCTGCCGTCAGGGCCTGCAGGGTCCAGAATCCGGTGGGGCCGAGCTCCCTCGCCGTCCTCACCGGGTTGCGCATATGCACCAGCCAGGTTTGCATGAAGCCCTTGAGCCAACGGGCCCGTTGGCTCAGCCAATTGCCGAACTGGGTGTTTGCCTCCTCGTAAGTGAAGCTTTGCACCACGCCGGTGCGGAACCCGATACTCGCGGGCGCTGTGGTCTGCTTCACTGGCATCCTTGGTGTGTAGCGCCGACAAGTTCCATATGGCGTAGCCAATAATAATTGAGACTACAAAAACGGCAACAGCAACTACAACTCTACCCTCTGTGTCCCTATCGCTGTAAGACATTGAATGAGAAACGCCGCTGTGAATCCACCACGGCTGATCTTATTGTTTAAGTTCCTCTCTGTCTCAGGGATTCCCATTGCCCCCAGCTTCTCAGCCAATTGGGCATAGGTAACACCCTTTCGCTTCAACTCACTTTTCAGAAGGTTTTTAGCCTTTTCCTCGAATTGGACGTTTAATGGGCTGTTTTTAAAGGAATTAACCGGCATTTTTGCCTCATGAAAAAATCATTGCTTGTAATGATATAAACCCTTGCATTCAGAGATACAAGCCTATATAGTCGCCTGTGAACAATTCAATTTTCAGGCATAAAGTGGTCTGATTGCGCCAAAGAGTATCGCCAGCATTAGACGCAAAAGAAGCCTCAACCAGGTGAGGAGGAGACGGAAGTTGTATCCTGCGGCGGCGAGGATGGCG
>JANNUW010000525.1:0-7847 GCA_031414095.1 Hyphomicrobium sp.
GCCGACTGGAAGGGCAGTTACACCGTGCAATCGGGCGATGCGCTCTACACCATCGCGCGCCAGCACAAGATCAAGCTTGAAGATCTCCAGCGCCACAACGGCATCACCGATGTGCGCAAGGTCAAGCCTGGCATGGTTCTGCATATGCCGGGCACCGAGGGCGCAACGTCAGCGTCAGTTGCGCCGCCGCCCGAGGCCATCAAGGAGGCCGCGGCCGCCGTGACGGCAGCGGGAACGCCGGCTTCGGCTGCGCCAAAAATTCTGAACAGCCCCGCGCCGGAGCGCGTCGCCGCCGTTACCCCGCCGGTGCCGACCGCAAATGATGCGTCGCCGGCACTCAAGACCGACACACCCGCTGTGACCAATGCCGCTCCGTCCGCCGCATCTGCCGGCAGCAAACTGCGCTGGCCGGTGCAAGGCAAGATCATCTCGAATTTTGGGCAGCGGCCCGACGGCACCCACAACGACGGCGTCAATCTCGCCGTGCCGATGGGAACCGATATCCACGCCGCCGAGGAGGGGACTGTCGCCTACGCCGGCAGCGAGCTCAAAGGCTACGGCAATCTCATTCTGCTGCGCCACGACAATGGCTGGGTCACCGCCTACGCCCACAGCGACGAGCTGATGGTCAAGCGTGGCGACCGCGTCAAGCGCGGGCAGATTATTGCCAAAGCGGGCAAGTCGGGTTCTGTCGATCAGCCGCAAGTCCACTTCGAAGTGCGCCAAGGCCAGAAGCCCGTTGATCCCTCGCCCTTCATGGAAAAGACGTGATCGGTGCGCCGTCGCGGCTAGCGCGTTTTAGGTCTGACCCTCCGGGTCCGACCTAACGCTCCGTCGAGCACGGTGATCAGCTTTTCCCGGCCGAGCCGCCCGCGATGCCGCGTGCGTTGCTGTTTGCCTTAATGGTGTCTTGGTTGGTCGGCTCGTCCCTCTGGAAGGGCGGGGCGGTCATCATCCCACAAATAAAAACCGTAGCCGAGCCAATCGTACCCGCCAAGCGATGGCTACAAGCGATCACGGCCGGAAATCGAGCGCGTGCGCGTGATCCTGGTCAGCTTGACCACTCCGTCGTCCGTTGTTAGTGCAACCATCCCACTGACGCAAACTGCAGTTGAAATTTTCGAGGGTTTGATGACGACAAAGCATACCAAGACCACCGACGCTGCGCTCGCGAAGGCCCCGGCCACAGACCTCGGCCTGATGCCGGTTTGGGATCTGTCGGATCTTTACGCGTCGCCGAATGCTCCCGAAGTTGCGCGTGATCTCGTGGCGGGACAGGCCGAGGCGTCGCGCATGAAGACCGCATATCAGGGCAAGCTGGCGGGGCTTGCGGAAAACGGCGCAGCACTCGCCGAGCCCATCAAGGCGTACGAACAACTTTCCGATCTGCTCGGCAAACTCGGTTCCTATGCTGGCCTTTACTTCGCGGCCAACCAGGCCGACCCCGCGCGCGCCAAATTCTACGGCGATACGTCGGAAGCGCTGACCAAGATGTCGTCGGACCTGACGTTCTTCGAACTCGAGTTGAACCAGATTGACGAGGCCGTGCTGGCGCGTGCGAATGCGACGCCGGAGCTTGCCAAATACAAGCCCTGGCTCGAAGACCTGCGCAAGGAAAAGCCGTTTCAGCTCGATGAAAAGACCGAGCGGCTGTTCACCGAAAAAGGCCAGACGGGGCGCGGCGCGTTCAATCGTCTGTTCACCGAAACGATGACGGGTCTGCGCTTTCAAGTCGAGGGCGAAGACAAGCCGCTGACGCTCGAGCCGGTGCTCAATATGCTGTCGAGCCCCGATGGCACGAAGCGCAAAGCCGCCGCGGAAGCGATGGCGAAAACCTTCAGCGACAATATCCGCCTGTTCACGCTGATCACCAACACGCTCGCCAAGGATAAAGAGATTTCCGATCGCTGGCGCGGGTTCGCCGACGTCGCCGATAGCCGTCATCTGGCCAACCGCGTTGAAGCGCCGGTCGTCGATGCGCTGGTTGCGTCGGTGGAGGCAGCTTACCCGCGCCTCTCGCATCGCTATTATAAGATGAAGGCGAAGTGGCTTGGGATGGACCAGCTCAATCACTGGGACCGCAACGCGCCGCTGCCCGATAAGCCCGAGCGCGTGTTCACGTGGAAGGAAGCCGAACAGACCGTGCTCAAAGCCTACGGCGCGTTTGCGCCCGGCATGGCCGCGACCGCGAAGGAATTCTTCGACAAGGGTTGGATCGATGCGCCGGTCCGAGAGGGCAAAGCGCAGGGCGCGTTCTCGGCCTCCACCGTTCCGAGCGTGCACCCGTATGTGCTGATGAACTATCAGGGCAAGCCGCGCGATGTCATGACGCTCGCGCACGAACTCGGTCATGGCGTGCATCAAATGCTGGCACGTGAGCAGGGGCCGCTGCTGGCACCTACACCTCTGACGCTCGCTGAGACCGCATCCGTGTTCGGCGAGATGCTGACCTTCAAGGCGCTGCTGGCCGAGACGACATCGGTCAAAGAACGCAAGGCCATGATCGCGGGCAAGGTGGAGGACATGCTCAACACGGTGGTGCGCCAGATCGCGTTCTACTCGTTCGAGCGCAAGGTCCACGAAGCGCGCCGCAACGGCGAGCTGACGAGCGAAGACCTAGGCAATTTCTGGATGGATATTCAAAAGGACAGCTTGGGCGATGCCATCAAATTCGGCCCCGGCTACGAGGTGTTCTGGACCTACATCCCGCACTTCATCAACTCGCCGTTCTACGTATACGCCTATGCCTTTGGCGACTGCCTCGTGAATTCGCTCTACGGCCTCTATCAAGAAGCGCACCCGGGCTTCGTCGGCAAATACTTCGACCTCCTGAGAGCGGGCGGCTCCAAGCACCACTCCGAACTGCTCGCACCCTTCGGCTTAGACGCCCGCGACCCCGAATTCTGGAACAAAGGCCTGCGCGTCATCGAGGCTATGATCGACGAGCTAGAGGCGATGGAGGGGACGGGGTGAGTGGAGGCCTTCCGGAAAACTGTCCGACCACGGGAAGCCACTGCCCCGGATCGTTCCCGGAAGTTTAGTTATCGCTTGTTCCCGACTACAATGCTGGAGACTCCGCTCTTGCGTCTCTAACCACCGTCATCCCGGCGAAGGCCGGGATCCGGTGTCTCGACCAAATTTTATTTCTGGAACCAGGATCTCTGACAAACAGCTTTCTGCAACTCTCCGGATCCCGGCCTTCGCCGGGATGACGGGGTCAAGAAGCTCGACTTGGGACTTAACAGTCCGTGCTGTGATGTGAATCCGGTTTTCCGACAAGCCCCGCCCTGTACACTCTGTACAACGGATTGGGCCCTTGTTATACATTGTGTATAATCCCCGGCTCAAGAGGCCACCCCATGAAGCTCGAAATCAAGAAAATCGGTAATTCCACGGGGCTCATTCTGCCTAAGGAGCTGCTGGCGCGTCTTGGCTTGCAGCAGGGCGATAAGGTGATCGTCACGGAAACGCCCGATGGTTTCAAGGTGAGCCAGGCTGAACCCGTGCTCGAAAAGGGCCTCGAAATCGCGCGTGAAGCGATGAAAACGTACCGGTCGGCGCTCAAGGAATTGGCCAAATGACCCCGATCCGGCCGGTCGTGGAAAATCTTTCCGAGCTGTCGGCGGACGAGGCCGACGATCGTAAAACCATGCACATCGTAGCGCAAGTCATGGTGGACTATCGGGAGACGTTCATCGCGCTCGCCAAGTCCGAGGAAGCAGACCGCGCGTGAGCGAGCCGGTGTGGCTTACTTCCGAACTCGTTATCGCCTTCCATGACGAGCAGTTGCGGGAATTCGGCGGCCCTTCCGATTTGCGTGACGAGGGCGTCTTCGGCACAATGTTGGGCCGGCCGCTAAACAAGTGGACGTTTGGCGAAACGGATCTCGCCAAGCTCGCCGCCGCTTATGCGTTCGGGATCGCGCGCAATCATCCTTTTGTCGATGGCAATAAGCGGGCATCGCTGCTTTCGATTGTCGTCTTCCTGGGTCTCAATGGCTTGAACTTTGTCGCCGACAACGCCGAGGCCGTGGTCATGATCCAAGGCCTCGCCGCGGGCGAGATCGACGAGGACGGGCTCGGACGATGGATCAGTGATAATCTGCCGGCGAACCGGAAAGGTCTACAAAAACCCGGAACCAATGGTGCCAGCTGCGTGTCATCAATTGGGAGGACGCACGGATGCGTGACGGTTGGCTGAACTGGGCGGCAACACTGCTCAAATGTCTCGGCGCGACTGTGCTGGCGGGGGGATGCGGCGAGCAATCAACGCCAACTTCCACAACCATCGCGGAAATCGAGCCGGGCGAGGGCGCGAAGTGGGGGACGCTGTCGGGGCTGACCGCACACCCGGCAAATCCCAATCGGCTCTATGCGGTGACTGACACCGATTCCCCGCCGCTGCGCATCATCGAGATTGACATCTCGACGGCCGCGCCTAAGGCCGTGGCTCAAATCACGGTCACGGCTCCCGGCTTTGACCGGCTCGATTGCGAAGGCATCGTCGCCAAACCTGACGGCGGCTTTTGGCTCGCGTCCGAAGGCGGCGAGGGAAATTCGCCGCCCAACGTGCTTCTCGAAGTCGACGCGTCGGGCCGGCTGATGCGATTCATCCAACTGCCGGCCCCAATCGCGAGCCGCGTGGCGAAGAAGGGTTTCGAGGGTGTCGCCCTCGACCGATCGCAAAACGCTTCCAAGCTCTACGTGGCCTTCCAGGCGCCGCTCGCCGGTGACCCGCCCGATCAAGCACGGATCGCCGCCTTTGACCTCGCAACGCACGCCTGGAGCTTTTACGCCTATCCGCTGGAGCGTACGGAAAAGGGCGATCTGACGGGTCTGAGTGAACTCGTGCACATCAGCGGCAGTCGCTTTGCAGCACTTGAACGGGACGGGAGCGGGGGCAAGCACGCACTCAAAAAGATCACCACCTTCGATCTCGGTGCACAGACCGGCGCGAGCGAGACGCAAACCCCGCCCGTCTTGCAAAAAAGCGTCGCCGTCGATCTCGTCGCGGTTTTCAAATCCGCGGGGCGCAAGACAGAGAAAGAGATCGAAGGGCTGACGATAGCAGCGAACGGCCAAGTCTATGCCCTGACCGATAACGACAATGAGCGCCCGACTTTATTGTTGCGTTTGGGGTCAGGGGCTGAATTACTCGGTGCAAGCTGAGACGGTCGGCTCAGGTCTTTGGGGCTTGTGTCTCGGTCGGCGCGGCATCGCCGCTTTTTAGAACCTTCAGCGCGGGTTTCATGGAGCGAATCGAAAGCGGTTCGGCATCGGTCAGAAGCGCAATCAGGTCCAGATCGCTGCTCTTGCGCACGACAGTTGTGCGTACGGGACGCAAACGATAGGCGGCCAGCGGGCGCATGGTCATCAAATCTTCTCCGTGAAAATGTAACCGCAGCCATAGCAACACGCGCCGCGTTGCGCAACGCGTTGAAGTTGCCTATCTCGTGCGAACTTTGATCAAATAATAGGACGTCTCAACGAATGGCTCTCAACGTCTCGTTTCTGCAGGAATTGCTGAATACGGTTGCCGAACAGGGCCGTGCGCTGCTGCCCAAGGGCTTGTTTGGGCTCGGCTCGGAGGAATCGGTCGAGGAACTTGCCCGCGCGCTCGTTTCAGGCCGGGGAGAAGCGTCGGGTGTCGCCATCGCGCGCGAGCTGCTTTTGCACTATCGCGACCTCGACGCGGCCGAGAAGGGGCAGTTCTTCCACTTTCTCGCCGATACCATGGGCACCGATCCGGCCGCGATTGCGAGCGCGGCGCAAGCCTATCTCGATCAACCTTCGGACGCGGCGTTGAGCCAGCTCCAGCAAACGGTGGAAAGCCGGCGTTGTGAGCTATTCCGGCGATTGAACCTCGCTCCAGGCGCGACGGCGGGCATCGTCGCGATGCGCAAGGATTTGGCTTCTCACACCGATCCCGACGGGCGCTTGAAAGCCGTCGACACCGATTTGCGCCAGCTTTTGCAGACTTGGTTCAACCGGGGTTTTCTGGTTCTAAAGCGCATCGATTGGCACACGCCTGCCGTGATTTTGGAAAAGATCATGGCCTACGAAGCGGTGCATGAAATCAAAGGCTGGGAAGATTTACGCCGCCGGTTGGATCCGGCCGACCGGCGCTGTTTTGCATTTTTTCATCCCTCATTGGTCGATGAACCGCTGATCTTCGTCGAAGTCGCGCTCGTCAACGACATTCCCTCGGCCATCGAACCGCTGATTTCGGCGGCCCGAACCACTGCCGACGTCACCGAGCCGACGACGGCCGTGTTCTATTCGATCTCGAACTGTCAGGCGGGCTTGAAGGGTATCTCGTTTGGTCACTTTCTCCTGAAGCAGGTCGTCGAAGATCTGGTGCGCGAGCAGCCGAGCCTAAAGACTTTCGTGACCTTGTCGCCCGTGCCGAATTTTGCCCGCTGGCTTGCGGGAGTCGCGGCCGATACGGGCGATCAAAACGTGCTCACGCCAGCCGATCGCGCTCTGCTCGCGAAACTCAGTGCGCCCGGCTGGCCGCAGAAGGAGTCCGACCTCGCAGACCTCAAAAACAGCGTCATGGCACTTGCCGCGCACTATCTGATGGCGGCGAAGTCGACCGACAACCGGGCTGTCGACCCGGTCGCGCGCTTTCATCTCGGCAATGGCGCGCGGCTCGAGCGGATCAATTGGCTTGGAGATTCGTCGGCTAAAGGCCTGCGCGAGGCGCATGGTTTGATGGTCAACTATCGATATGATCTCAAGGAGATCGAAAAAAATCACGAATCCTACGCCAACGATGGCACGATTGCGGCCTCGAAGTCTGCCAAAGCGTGGTTGCGCGCCGTAGCGGTTACCAAGCAAGTCAGCGCCGGCAAGGCCATTCTCTCGCTGCCGTCCGTAAGCAGCCGCCAAGTGCAGAAAACGCAATAATGCAGAGGTGTTGGACCGCGCGCGGTCACGCTTCGCATCGAAATACTTGTCTCGCAAGAAGCGCCATGCACTATGGGCGCAACTTGCAGCTGATTTCGGTGCCGAGACTGCGAGACGCCGCCCCTGAACCGATACAAGCTCAAGCTATCTTCTAAAAGTCAATTGAAGGCCGAGACCTGCTCCATGCGCTACGACGACAAAGACCGCGAAAGTGACAACGTAGAAGACCGTCGTGGCGAGCCGGGCGGGGGCGGATTTGGCATGCCCGGCGGCATCCAAATTCCCATCGGTGGTAAGGGCGGCTTCAGCCTGACCACGATGCTGATACTCGGCGCCATCATGCTCTTGTTCGGCATCAACCCGCTCGACGTTCTGCTGGGCGGCGGCGCCAACTTCCCGCAGGTTCCCCAGATGCCCCAGCAGGAACGCGAAGTGCAGCGCCGTACGTCGAGCGAAGACGCACGCTTCGATGTTCCCAGTCTTCCCGGTAGCCGCCGGTCGCAAGAGCAGGGCGAACAGCCCGGTCGCGCCCCGGCGCCCACATCGGACGACGCTGGTGTGTTCGTCAAACGCGTGCTGGCTGATACCGAAGACGTCTGGGGCCGCGTCTTCCAGTCGTTTGGTCAGACCTACAAAGACCCGCAGCTCGTCATGTTTACCGGGGGCACGCGCACAGGATGCGGCACCGGCATGACGCAGATGGGCCCGTTCTACTGCCCGCTCGATCAGAAAATTTATATGGATACCGCCTTCTTCAATGAACTCGCTCGGCGCTTCAATGCGCCGGGAGACTTCGCACAAGCCTACGTCGTTGCCCATGAAGTCGGCCATCACGTGCAGACCCTTCTTGGCATTGCCGACAAGGTTCAGCAGCTTAAGGAGCAATCCGATGAGCGCACCGGCAATCAAATCCAGGTCCGCATGGAATTGCAGGCCGAC
>JANNUW010000526.1:0-1813 GCA_031414095.1 Hyphomicrobium sp.
TAATGAGACCAATGGCGCGTGCGTATTCCCATCAAGGCCACGGCCCGCGAGCCGATCAAACAGGCCGGATACATATCAGCGACTTCCGATACCCAGCATAGTCCCTCTTGCGAAACGCAGCCGGTCCATACATTTGGGTCAAAATCAGACGAATTTCTTAATGTATAGGACGGCCGCTACGGGCCATGGGCGGACATTTCATAGTTAAGAGGGTTTCGCTCATCACTTAGGCTTGAAACGAATAGACCCGAAAGAGGCGGCTTGGCGCCTCATATAGCGCCTCAACCCGACTGAAGCCGGCGTCATGCCCAAGCTGCCGCCATGTGCTGTCGGTTTCTGGAAAATCCGAGGCATGGACATGGGCGGTGACATAGTTCCACTCCTGCTCCGAGTAAGCTGACCAAAGAGTCTGCTGTGCATCCCAGCGGGCCAACCAGGCGTCGCGGCTCTCTCCATCCGGACTTGTGTCTTCGTAGATGAGAAACCGCCCTGACGATCCAACAATTGATCTGATGCGTTGCATTGTCTTCAATTTCTCCGGCGCCAGGAAATGGTGAAGGGAGAGGCCGATCCATATGACATCTGCGGAATCCTTCCAATTCAACAGGGCCTCAGAGAAGTCACAGACGTGCAGTGTTACTTCGCAATCAAGTGATTTGAGATTTTGTGCTGCAATTACGAGTGCCTGTTCCGAGATGTCGAGCCCGGTATAATGACTAACCAGTGTGCCTTCCAGAGCTCCAACTGTCATGCTGGCATCACCGCAGGCAACGTCAATGAACGTGAATGGTCTGTCGAACTCCTTGCTCAATACGCGCCGGAGGCAACGATAAGCGTCACGGTGGTAGAGGTAGTCATTATCGACCATCTTTCGATATATTTCCCAGGAACTGACGAAAAGCTCTTGGGTTGGAACCGGTTTATGATCATTGATGAGCTCTTCTGAACTGTTCATGGCGCCTCCGCATCTAAAAAACTTGGGGAATGGTTCAGGAAAATCTGAGCCCTCTTACCCGACGTGCTAATCCATTGGGCCGCAACACAGTTAATCTTGCGACAGCGTCGAGGGCTTTGCAAGAGTGCATGCGCAGACAATCGGTCCACAGGTGGGAACCGTCCGATGTCCGCTCTGGCCAGTAGCAGTCATCAACTGGCAAGGCGAGGTCATTCTGGGTGGCATGCAATTTGGAGCCAATAGATCTGCGTAGCTCACTGCGGCCGCCTCCTTTTGCGACCACTTGAATTGTTAGATCATCCGATAGCCACATTTGTGCTGACTTGTTCAGCTCTGGGAGTGACGTTGAAGCTCAGTTTATTGGGGTTCAAGCTCGCCGCAGTATCCAAAATAAAAAGGCATACGCTATCTCATCGGACATCAGGCCGGCTTGATGTTCTGGTTGAGATGGAACACGTTTTCGGGATCGTACTTGCGCTTGATCTCCCTGAGGCGGGCATGATTGGGGCCGTAGGCCGAGGCAGCACCTTCGGACAATTCATCCTCGTTCATGTAGTTCACGTAGCGGCCGGACGACATGTAAGGTGTCATAGCGGCATAGGTGTCGCGCACCCAGCCGATATTGCGTTGGCTGTCGGAAGCTTCCAGCCACTGGCCGAGGCACAGCATGTTGTATCCGGGTGCCCGATGCGGAAAGGCCGTATCGGCAACCGCCACCTTGCAGGCCGCGCCATGGAAATGCTCGAACAAGATAGAACTCATCGGCGAGGTACAGGCTGCGAATGCCTTGACCACCGTGTCGATGGCGCCATCGCTCAACTCGGGAACGAAATTTGCCTTCCAGTAGTTGAGCGCGCC
>JANNUW010000527.1:0-4857 GCA_031414095.1 Hyphomicrobium sp.
TTTCCGACGGCTTCTCGAAGTGATTGCGCAGCTTCATTTCACGGAAGACGCCCTCGCGCTGGAGCTTTTTCTTGAGCGCTTTGAGAGCTTGGTCGACGTTGTTGTCGCGAACGAGTACCTGCAAGCGGAATGTCCTTCGAGGCTTGGATGATTTTGAGGGCTAATTCGTCAATAAAGCTACGCCCCAAGGATGCGGGCATTAAGCGCCACATGCTTAAGGACGTGAAGATTTGGGCACTGTCTAGCAAACCCAGACCGGGTTGTCCATGACCTCTGTCGCGTCAAAAAACGACTTTTAAGGTTCTTTCGTGCGGACACGGCACCAACGCAAACTACATGAGCTCCCTACCCCAACACCCTGTTCACATGCCCCATCTTACGCCCCGCGCGGGCTTCGCGTTTACCGTAGTGGTGGAGGCACGCGCCGGGCTCAGCGGCGATCTTTTCCCAGTCGAGAATGTCGTCGCCGATCAGGTTGATCATTTCAGCGCCGGCCGCCTTCAACGCGGTCGAACCCAGCGGCCAGCCGGCGACGGCGCGGATGTGCTGCTCGAACTGTGAGGTGGCGGCCCCATCCTGCGTCCAGTGCCCGGAGTTGTGTACGCGAGGCGCCATCTCATTGACGTACAACGCGTCGTTGCCGGCACCTTGGTCGAGGACGAAGAACTCGATTGCAAACACACCCACGTAGTCGAGGCTCTCGGCCATGCGCCGCGCAATTGTCACCGCCTCAGCAGCGGTTTCAGCTGACAGGGGCGCAGGCGCCAACGAGCGGTGCAATATGTGATTGCGGTGCTCGTTTTCGGTGACGTCGAAGGCGCGGTATTCGCCATCGAGCCCGCGCGCGGCGATGACCGAAACTTCCGATCGGAAATTGACAAAACCCTCCAGAATGGATGGTTGCCCTTTCATGACGGCCCACGCCCCCGTGGCATCGTCAGGCGTCATAATCTTGACCTGCCCTTTGCCATCGTAGCCGAAGCGGCGGGTTTTTAAAACCGACGGCGTGCCGATCCCGGCGAGAGCGCCGATCAGGCCGTCATAGCTGTCGACGGCTGCGAACGGAGCGGTTCCCGCGCCCAAATCGCGGGCCAATGTCTTTTCGTTGATACGGTCTTGCGCGCACGCGAGGGCCTTGGCGCCGGGGCGAACCGGAATCAGCGAGCTTAAAAATTCGACCGTGGCGACGGGAATGTTTTCGAACTCGTAGGTAGCGGCCGAGATACTTGCAGCGAATGCCCTCAGCGCGGCCTCATCGTCGTAGGCTGCAATTGTCTGTTGGAATGCCACGTCAAACGCGGGGCTGTCAGACTCGGGCGCAAAGATATGCACCTTGAAGCCGATGCGAGCGGCGGCAAGCGCCAGCATGCGGCCGAGCTGGCCACCGCCCAGAATTCCAATTGTTGCGCCGGGGGCAAGTGAGCTCACGGGCTATTCGTCCTTTGGAAAGTCGGCAACGTCGGCCGATTGCTTGGCACGGCAGGCCTCCAGCTTGTCAAACAACGCCGGATCATTGAGCGCCAGGATCTGCGCGGCGAGCAACCCCGCGTTGGTGGCGCCCGCCTCACCGATTGCCAACGTGCCGACGGGGACGCCGCTTGGCATCTGCACGATGGAATAGAGGCTATCCATGCCGCTCAGCGCTTTGGAATGAACCGGCACACCCAAGACCGGCAGGCACGTCATGGCTGCGACCATGCCCGGCAGATGCGCCGCACCGCCTGCACCCGCGATCACCACCTTGAGACCGCGCTCTTTCGCCGACTTTGCGTACGCGACCAGCCGGTCGGGCGTGCGATGGGCGGACACGATCTTGGTTTCATGGGGCACGCCGAGATCGGTCAGAATGCCGGCGGCGTGTTTCATGGTCGCCCAGTCGGACTGGCTTCCCATGATGATCCCGACGAGCGGGGCTGAGGTCTTGTTCATATGTGTCGATGACGGTGTGGTTGACCCTTCCGTCAAGCGCCCTTTTCCAAACTGCCCAATAGCAGGGGTTAAATGACCCGGCCCTGGGTGACAAGGCCCTAAGCAATGCTCGGGTGTGGATGCATGGCCCCCCATTTATGGCATTTTGGCCTCGCTGCGCCGCAATTTTCACGGTTGAGGGCCAAGTAAGCGTCTGTAACCTTGTTCCTTTTCCTAAGTCGCCTTAGCCTTAGAACCCGGAGGCTAAATGGGCTGTTTGCGCCGTCATCGCGATTTTCTCGCCTGGCTGATGAGTGTTGCCGTGTCGTGCAACATCATTTTGGCCATGGTCTGCTGCGCGCCGGTCAATGGCGGGCATGGCAGCGGCCGCGATGCCTCTGGCGCGTTTGCGGGTTCCCTTTGCATATCCGGCAGCCTCACGTCTGGCCCAAAGTCTCTCGCACCTGACGGTGAGCCGGGTTCTGGGCACAAAGCGCTCCACTCCGATTGCGTGCTGTGCGCGCACGCCACGCCGGGGGTTAGCACTGCGACCGAGGCCGAGCCTAGCGCGTGGGCTATTGCTCAATCCCGGCCGATCAATTTTCCAACCGAAACGACGCTAGCTGCCTCCTATTTCGTGTTCGCGACCCCGTCGAGTCGTGGCCCTCCAACTGTCTGATTAATTTCACAACTCAATCGTCGAGTGCGCGTTTGACTAAGGTTTGCGTCCGGGCGGATTGCAGCCGCGCGAACGCGTCATGAATTCCAGATTATAAATTCGGGTACGACCATGACCACAGCTTCGATCCGCCGGGCGCGGATGCTCATGTTTCATCTGGCTGCTACAACTGCCTTCACTTTGGGCGCGCCTGCGTTCGCGCATCATCCGGGCGCGACGGGAAACGTCGGAGGTGCCGGGCCGATCAACACCATTTCGGCAAACACGCTGCCGCAGGCAGTTTCGGTTGTTGGTTCGACGTACGAGTATACCGCGCTCAGCGGCGTCAATGATCACGATCTCATCGAAGCCGCCGAGCGCGGCGAGCACGGCCACGCGATCGCGGGGATAGCAAGCCCCGCCGTCAGTTTTGCCTACGGACTGACGGCGGACATGACAGTGAGCGTGCGGCTGCCCTACGTGGTCCGGTATGACATTCGCGAAGGTGAGCACCACGACGGCGAGGAGCATGGCGGCAGCGCTCACGGCGGCGAAGTCGTGCGCCGCGGCGACAGCGACGGGTTCGGCGACGTCTCGGCTCTGGCGCAGTGGCGCGTGCTCAATGATCGGACAACGGGCCTGTCCGCAGCGCTGTTGCTTGGCGTCAAAGCCCCGACCGGGCGGACCGATCAGGTGGATGATAATGGCGAACTTTTCGAAGCGGAATTCCAAGCGGGCTCGGGCTCGTGGGACGCCATGGCCGGGCTCGCGTTGACGCGGACTGTCGGCAGCTGGTCCTTCGACGGCAACGTGCTTTACACCTCGGTCGGGGAGGGGGCGCTTGCAACCGACTTGGGCGATCGCTTGCACACTAATGCGGCGCTGTCTTACCGCCTCACGGGCTTGCCGATATTGGCGGCCATGTATGCCGGTGCGCACGAGCACGCCGGGCACAAGGGGCACGCCCACGTTGAAAAGGAAGCTGCGGACGGCCCCGCGCTGGACCTAGTTTTGGAACTCAACGGGGAGTGGCACGACCAGCAGAGGATCGATGGTAAGACGGATCTGAACTCGGGCGGCAATGTCGTCTATGCTGCCCCGGGCGTCCGCTTTTCCAAAGACGCCTGGTCGGCCTTCGTTTCGGTCGGAATTCCTGTCATCAACAACCTCAATGGGTTGCAGTCTGAACCCGACGTACGGCTGACCAGTGGCATAGGAGTGACCTTTTGAACCGCAATCCAGCCTTGTTGCGTCGCATATTAGGCGCGGCCGGTGCGTGCATAGCACTGAGTCTCGGTTGCAGCATGGCCCTGGCCCACGGTTACAAAAACGGCACGATCGAGGTCCGTCATCCTTGGGTTCGGGCGACGGCGGACAAGAGCATCGTCGTTAGCATGAAGTTGAGAAATCTGTCGGACACGGCCGACCGGCTCGTCAGTGCCAGCAGTACCGCGGCTTCGACGTCGAGCGTCGGCACGAAGTCCGTTCAAGCTAGATCCGATGTCAAGGCTGTGGCCGGCATCGATATTCCAGCCAAACAGACTGTTGTACTTGACGGAGCAAGCCTTTTTATCCGCTTGGACGGGCTTTCGAAGCCGCTGCTCGCCTACGACCGCTTGCCGCTCACACTGATGTTTGAAAAGTCGGGTCGCCTCGATATTGAAGTTATGATCGAGGAGTAGGCATCCAAAACACTCCAGCGTGCGTTAATCGATAGCCGGGCTTTTACTCTCGGCTTGGTGCGATGGCCTCAGCCAAGCCCTGGAGAACCGCATGCCGCCCAAATTGATGCCATCGGTTCGCGCGTGTGGGGTTGTCCTTATTTGTCTTGCGCTCGCGACCGGGCATGCTGGAGCCTTCGACGCAGCGCAAAAATTTACGGCCGGGCATGTCACGCAACTACTTTTTAAATCCCTAGAGCCGGGCGACGTCGACCTGTCGGGCCAGAATTTGAGCTCGATGGATCTGTCAAAGATCGATTTCAAATCGGCCCGCATGACCAACGTCAATCTGTTCGGCGTCGATCTGTCGGATGCGCGCCTCGAGGGCACCATTTTGTCTGGGGCCATGCTCGACCGGGCGGTCATTACGCACACCGATTTTTCCCGCGCCGAAATGACCGGCGCCTCGCTCATGCGGCCGACGGTTTTCTCAAGCTTGCAGGTTGATTGGCGCGAAGCACCCCGCTTCGACGGGGCAGTTCTTAAAGGCGCGCGCTTCACCGGCATCTTTGACGGCGCGAGTTTTAAGAATGCGGATCTGTCCTATGCCCGAGGCATTAAAAGTAGTTC
>JANNUW010000528.1:0-1483 GCA_031414095.1 Hyphomicrobium sp.
CTGCTCGACCGGCTGGTGAGCGATCAGCACGAGAAGGGGGAGAAGTGAGGTGTGGGCAGTAGGGAGTGGGGAGTGGGGGCCGGTTGTTGGCTGGAAGTGCGCTTATCAGCATGGTCCGTGAAGATATCGGCCGACGCGTTATCATCAGCAACTCAGCCGATCAGTCGGTTTGGTCTACCAGCTGTCCCAATCCGAACCAAATGGTTTACCGCAGTTAAGATCTAATATTTTCCATAATATATATTCTGCGAACGATGAACATCACATGGAGCCGTTAAGCACGCAAAAAACAGTGTCATATCACGAACACCTACTTGACCCGGCCCCTGAGACCGCCCCGAAAAGACGATCGGTTGCGTCCAACAGTATTGCGCCGAGGCACCATCAGTGTGATCAATTGTGAAACCGTTCCCCGCCATCCGGTGAAATACGCAGACGCTATCACCAGCTCCAACAGGCCAAGCCATGACCTACCAAATGACCGCAGCATTTGCGGCAGCCTTCTTCGTGCTGGCGTTATCGCCGGGACCCGGGTTGGCAGCTATTCTCTCGCGCTCCCTCGGCAGTGGCATGCCGGCCGGTCTGGCGGTGACGACAGGCTTGGTGATCGGTGATGCAGTCTTTCTCGGCATCGCCATGATCGGATTATCGGCGATCGCCAACACGATGGGACCGATGTTCCAGGTCGTGAAATATTCGGGCGCTGCCTATCTGGTATGGCTCGGCATCCAGGCAATTCGAGCCGCGACCAAGCCTGTCGAAATCCAGCCGAGACCATCCGCAACTTTGCTGACGGACGTGGGCCTTGGGCTCGTCGTTACATTGGGTAACCCGAAGCCGATCTTGTTCTACGGCGCTCTGTTGCCGAACTTTCTGGATCTGTCGAGCGTGACCTCCGGCGACTTTGCAATCCTGATGGCGGTCGTGGTCGCCGTTTCATTTGGCGTGTACAGCGGCTACATGCTGGTCATCGAACGTGCGCGTAGGCTTTTGAGCTCCACGCGCGCCGTGAAGCGGCTCAATCAAGCGACCGGCGTGATGTTGATCGGCGCAGGACTCGCTATCGCAAGCAGGTGACCGAGCTGCACCTCCGGTAACTGCGCTTCAACTCCCTACCCCCTTGCCTTCGCGATCCAAGCTCGCACCTCATCGAGCCCGCCATGGCGGAAGGCGTCGATGTGCCAGCCGGCCGGATATTCGACATAACGTTTCACGCCCGGAAGAGCGTCGTACAGACGGCGGGCGAATCGTGCCGGCACGATCGTGTCGAGCGCGCCGGCGAGGATCAACACCGGCGCCGTCACGCGCGCCACGTGTTCGACGGAGTTGTATGGATCTTCGAGCCCCCAACGCACCGGGAAATACCAATAGCGGTCGGCGGCAACTTCGGCGAGCGATGTATATGGCGTCTCGAGCACGTCGGCTGCGACCGGCCGGGCGGCTGCCACCAGCACCGCGACACCGGTGCCGAGCGACTCGCCGT
>JANNUW010000529.1:0-3602 GCA_031414095.1 Hyphomicrobium sp.
GAAACAAGTTAGCGGACAGCAGCTACAACTCAGAGACGACAGAAACGAAATGCGAACATCCGAGTTTAAAAACGGTGTTCAGAATTGGAGACGGCCGCCATGACCACATTCGACAACCGCGAACAAGGCTTCGAGAAGAAGTTCGCTCACGATGCAGACTTGAAGTTCAAAGCTGAATCGCGTCGCAACAAGATGCTCGCCGAATGGGCCGGCGCGAAGCTCGGCCTGATCGGAGCGCCTCTCGAGGATTACATCAGAGCCGTCCGCAAAGCCGATCTCGAAGAGAAGGGTGACGACGACGTCTTCCGCAAGGTTAAAAGCGATCTGGATGCCAAGGGCGTAAGCGTCGCCGATGCCGACATCCGCAAAGTCATGGGCGAGTTTCTCGCCAAGGCCGTGACTGAGATCGAATCAGCCAAGGGCTGAGGCTCGTCTCGCCTCGCTTCCTGCAAAAGTTCAACGCCCGGTGCTTCGGCAGCGCCGGGCGTTTTGTTACAGCCGTTCGGCCCAACAAAAAAGCCCGGAACCTGCGTGAGGGTCCGGGCTTGATCGCTTGAAATATTGTGTCGGCAGACAGCCGGCGCGAACGCCGCCCGCTTAGCCCAAGAAGCCTTCGAATTTCTTCTTGAAGCGCGACAGACGGCCGCCGCGGTCCATGAGCTTGGCGTCGCCGCCGGTCCAGGCTGGGTGCGTGGTGGGGTCGATATCGAGGTGCAGTTCGTCGCCCTCTTTGCCGTAAGTCGAATAGGTCGTGAACGTCGAACCATCGGTCATCTTGACCGTAATCTGGTGGTAGTCGGGGTGGACGTCGGCATCTTTTTTCATGGGTGCAGCTCTGATATTGAGACAGTGTGTCCAGCAACAAACTCCGCTCCGTTGCACCAAAAAGGTGCCGGAGCGTGCCGGACGCTGTGATTGATGGCCGTCCTATAATGGAGTTAGGGGCTTCGCACAAGGGAGCAAAAACACCGCGAAGCCGCAGTTGCCGCCTGTCCGTGCGGCCTGCTGACGCCGCTTGCGCCCCGCTGAAAGGCTTGAGCAGATGTATGGCCTGGGGCATGGTCGCGCTGGCCGCCCGAACTCCGGGCACAATTGCGGGTAATATCCCTCAACGCAACTCCTCGCAGCCCCCGCGAGTCATCCCGGGGCGGAAAGACATGCCAACGTGAGCAAAGCCGAGACCGAAGTGCCGCCGAGCCCGTTTCCTGGGGCGCCCGCGACAGCGTCGTCATCTGACGCGACTGACGGGCCAAAAAAATCGCGCGGGCTGTCTTCCCTTTCGCCGCTGGCCGCGTTGAAACCCTACGTCTTTGCGCACCCTTATCACCTCGCAGCGGCACTGGGAGCCCTCGTCGTTTCCGCGCTCGCGATGCTGAGCGTGCCGATGGCAGTCCGCCGCATGATCGACTTTGGTTTCGGCGGCACCGATCCCGCTATGATCAATCAGTACTTCACCATGCTGCTGGTTGTCGGCGCTATCTTGGCCGTTTCGATCGCCAGCCGTTTCTACTTCGTCAATTGGATTGGTGAGCGCGTCGTCGCCGACCTGCGCTCCGACGTTTTTGCGCATCTGGCCAACCTCGGACCATCGTTTTTTGAAAAAACTCATTCGGGCGAAGTCATGAGCCGTCTGACGGCCGACACCACGCAGATCAAAGCGGTGGCCGGCCAGACCATGAGCCAGGCGCTGCGCAATATGATCATGCTGATCGGCGCGCTGATCATGATGTTTTTCACGAGCACCCATCTGTCACTGCTGGTGCTCGGGGCTATTCCGGTCATCGTACTGCCGCTCATGGGCTACGGCCGCTCCGTCAAGGACCTGTCGCGCAAGGCCCAGGACACGCTGGCCGAAGCATCGGCCTACGCGTCGGAAAACCTGTCCGCGGTGCGCACGATGCAAGCCTTCACCCACGAACAGACGGTGTCGGCACGCTTCATGGCCGCCGTTGAGCGATCGTTCGATGCTGCGCGCGAGCGCATGAAGGCGCGGGCCGGGCTGACCGCGCTCACCATATTCCTCACCATTGCAAGCATCGTCGGTGTGCTCTGGTATGGCGCCGCCGCCGTGATCGCGGGCGACATATCGGGCGGCCGTCTCAGCCAGTTCGTGATTTACGCTTTGTTTGCGGCCGGCGCGCTGGGTGAACTCGTCGAAGTCTGGGGCGAACTCTCGAGCGCGGCTGGCGCTGCGGAACGCCTCACCGAAATTCTCGCGATCGTGCCCGACATACGCTCGCCCGATAAGTCTACCCCGTTGCCGGTCCCGCCCAAGGGCGAGTTGACCTTCAAGAACGTGAATTTCAGCTATCCGTCACGGCCCGGCACTCTGGCGCTCGAAGACTTTTCGCTGACCGTCGCCAAGGGTGAGACCATCGCGCTCGTGGGCCCTTCGGGCGCGGGCAAGACCACGATTTTCAATCTCCTGCTGCGTTTCTACGACCCGGCGTCGGGCGAGGTGCGCGTCGACGGCGTCCGCGTAGAGGACGCTGACCTAGGCCAATTGCGCGGGCGCATTTCACTCGTGCCGCAGGACGTCGCGATCTTCGCCGACACGGTCGCTGAAAACATCCGCTATGGATCGGCGGAAGCAACCCTCGACGACGTGAAGAAGGCGGCCGTCGCCGCGCAGGCTGACGGGTTTATCCGCGCGCTCCCCGATGGATACGCCAGCCGTCTGGGCGAGCGCGGTGTCACGCTGTCGGGCGGCCAGCGGCAGCGGCTCGCCATCGCGCGTGCGATTTTGAAGGACGCACCTATCCTGCTGCTCGATGAGGCCACGAGCGCGCTCGATGCTGAAAACGAACAACTCGTGCAGCGCGCGCTCGAGGGCGTCATGAAGGACCGCACCACCATCGTGATCGCGCATCGCCTGGCGACGGTCTTGAAAGCTGACCGTATCATCGTTCTTGATCAGGGCCGCATCGCCGATATCGGCACGCATCGCGAGCTTGTGGCAAAAGGCGGCCTCTACGGACGCTTGGCCGAATTGCAATTCGGCCGCGAAGCGGCCGAGTAATTCTGCTTTGGTTGCGCCTGCGCCATCTCTCCAGGGAAAGTGACCGGAATGCCGCTGCTGCGATTTGATTTGATCAAGGGCCGCTCGCAAGTCGAGATGAAGGCTCTGCTCGACGCCTGCCATAGGGCTATGGTTGCGGCTTTTGAGGTGCCCGAGCGTGACCGCTATCAGATCGTCCACGAGCACGACGCGGCGCAGATGATCCTGCAGGATACCGGACTGGGCTTTGAGCGCACAGACAAAGCCCTGCTCATTCAGGTGACGACCCGGCCCCGATCGCGCGAAATGAAAGAACTCTATTATCGCCTGACGGTCGAGGAACTCGGCCGATCTTGCGGCATTGCGCCGACCGACGTCATGATTAACCTCGTCACGTGCACCGGCGAAGACTGGTCATTCGCACATGGCCGCGCGCAGTTCCTGACCGGCGAGCTTTGAAGCGCACAAGCCGCGCGGAACTCCAACTTGACACCCCGCGTGCCCGCGTGCATCTGCGGACCTTCGATCATCCGAAGAGAGGCACGGCGCTCATGGCAACAGCATTCATTTTTCCCGGACAAGGTAGCCAGGACCTCGGCATGGG
>JANNUW010000530.1:0-25994 GCA_031414095.1 Hyphomicrobium sp.
CGCATGTCAAACCCCCATCTTTGATTTGGCCTGCATGATGGCCGACACAATGTTGGGGTATGCCGCACATCGGCAAATGTTGCCGCTCATCGCCTCGCGGATCATGGCTTCCGTATCGGCACCCTTCTCATTGACCAGCGCGACGGCCGACATGATTTGACCCGGCGTGCAATATCCGCATTGGAACGCATCATGGTCGATGAAGGCTTGCTGCATTGGATGCAGCTCCAAGCCGTCCCCCGACAGACCTTCAATCGTGGTGATGTTCGTATCCTGCTGCATCACTGCCAGCGTCAGGCACGACAGCACACGCTTGCCATTCACATGAACCGTGCAGGCACCGCACTGCCCGTGATCGCAGCCTTTCTTCGTGCCGGTGAGCCCGAGGTGATGGCGCAATGCGTCGAGAAGGGAGGTGCGCATGTCGATGCTGATAGCGTGACTTTGCCCGTTAACCGACAAAGTGACTGGCACGAGATCGCGAGAATCCACTTTTGCGAACGGCGGAGGGTCTGCAGCGTGAGACGCGTCAAAGACCAAAGGAATCGCTGCGGTAGACGCAGCGGCGGTCATAAATCCTCGCCTATGGAGTTTAGTGTCCGATGGAATCGTAGGATCAGCCATCCGTTCGTATTTCCCCTGATTTGGGCGCCTCGACTTGGCTCAACGCCAGACATTGAGTGCGGTTCCATGCGCCGCGTCGCTTAGGCTGCGGTGCATCATCGGGAACGCAATGGCGAATTGAAAGGTTTTGCTACCGCAAGGGGTTTGGGAGCTTAAAAACGCGAGAGAAATCAATCAGATGCCGACACGGGCACAGCATATGAGTGAATTATGGACGCGTTGGAAATCGCTTCCTCCTGGACGTGAGCGGGACGCCGCGTTGAGGGAATACGAACGCGCCCAACAACAGAACGCTTCACGGATCGAACAGCTCGCTGCCAAGTATTTCGAGAAAGAACGCAAGCCTTGCGTCGCGGCATCAAGACCGGACGCCGGCGGCTACGCAAAAAGCATATGAGCTAAACCGGCAATAGGCGTTTCGCGCAATCTGCAATGCCGAGCTGCCACGCCGGCATCTTCAGATTGAATTCCCGTTCGATTTTCGAGCAATCGAGAACAACATACGTTGGCCGCGGTGCGCGGGTTGGAAACTCCGCCGCTGAGATTGCCTCGATGCTTCCTGAAAATTGAGCAACGTCGGGAGACAATTCGAGGGCTTCACGCGCCAGATCGAGCCAGCTGGCACTGCCATTGCCGGCCGCGTGATAGGTACCCCAGGTAATTGGCGCGCTTGCCGCGTCATGAACAGCGCGGGAGGCAATTTCGAGGATCATATCGACGAGATGTGGCGCGTATGTGGGGCTGCCGCGCTGATCCGCAACGACACGTAGCCGCGCTCCACTGCGCGCACGCTGAATGATCGTCTTGACGAAATTGCGCCCGAACGGGCTGTAAATCCAGGCCGTTCTCAAGATGAGATGTTTGGGATTAGCGGTTCTAACGGCCGCTTCGCCTTCAAGTTTGGACTGACCGTAGACCGTCATGGGATGCGGTTCATCGGTTTCGACATAAGGCGCGGCCCGCGTGCCATCAAAGACATAGTCAGTCGAGATATGAATAATCGGCACATTGCGCTGATTGGCGGCAGCCGCCAGCAAGCGCGCGCCGTCGCGATTGAGTGCAAAAGCGCGTTCCGGCTCTATCTCGGCATTGTCGACATTAGTATAACCTGCAGCGTTGATCACGATGTTGGGCCGGATGTCCGACATCGCTCGTTCGATCGTTCGCAACTCGCATATATCGAGCGCAGGACGCCCCAACGCACACGCCTTTACGTCGGTGCGCTTGGCGATGCCTTCCATCAGCGCCTGTGCGATCTGCCCTTGCCAGCCTGCGATCAGTAAACGCATTTGACTGTAGCCCCCTATGCTTCAGCCGATTGCAGAACTTTCGAGGGTCTACAAACCCTGAAATAGATCGCTATCGCGATCTCTCCGGCCGGAAGCCCACTGCCTGACGATCTGAGCCGCGATCATGCTGAATGTTATGCCATTGCCTCCGCATCCTAATACAGCCATCGCGCCAGGCAAATCGGCAATCTCCTTGATAATCGGTAATCCTGTGCGGCTATCGGCAAACGCTCCCGCCCACGCGTAGTCGACTGTAAGGCCGGGATTGTTGAGCAATGTCTGGATTTTTTTTAAGAGAGCTTTTGACTTGTACGGGATGCTGGCCGCGCGACGAGCGGGGCTCGACGTTTTTGAATCCTCGCCGCCCGCCAGGATGCGGTTGTCGGCCGTGGTGCGCGCATATAAATAAGGGTCAGAGGCTTCCCAGATCAGACACCGTGTCGGCCACATCTGCTCTGAAGGGAGCGGCTGGGTTGCTATTGCCCACGACGAGATGATTTCGAAGGCGTCGCGCGGCAGACCCTTGATCACCTCATAGCCCGTCGCGAAGACAACCTTACGCGCCTTGATCGAACTGCCCACCTCGCTCGTCAAGGTGGTGCCCGCATCGCCGGCTTCAGCTCTGATAATTTTGCACGGTGATAACACCACGGCGCCGAGACGCTGCGCCGTTCGCAAACACGACGCTGCGGTGCGAGCCGGGTCCAATTCAGCCGAGCCCCCCGACAAAATTGCGCCCGTCCGATCGATTCCGAACTGATCGGCAATCTCGCATGTCGTCAGATACCTTGACGGCAATCCGATTCTTTGCCGGGCTTGCACTTCCTTCTGAAGACCGCGAAAACCGATCTCATCACCGGCCAAGTATAAGGCGTCACGGTCTTTCCAGCAGGCATCAATGCCGTGCCGCTCGATCAATTTTGACAAGTCCGCCACAGCTTTAGCTGAGCGCAGGTATGCGCGGGTTGCCTTAGGCCGTCCGATTTTCTCGCATAACTCGACAAACGAGACGTCGAGTTCGAATTGGATCATCGCCGTGCTGGCGATCGTGCTGCCCTCGGCAGGAGGCCGGCCATCGGCAACAAGCACTTCATGGCCGGCCGCACTCAGTTCAAGTGCGCACAGCGAGCCGCTAATACCGCCTCCTACGACGGCGATCTCGACATCATAGTCGCCGGACGCTTGGCGCGTTCTGATGCTACGGCCCTTAGAATCGGACCACAACGACCGTCCGTCGTGCAGGTCTTTGGTGCGGGCGGGCGCGTGCAACATCGTGCGTCTTAGTGCCCCGTGCCGTCTGCCGGGCGGCTGGCCTCGAACAGAAACCAGATGCGGCGCTCGGTTTCGTCGATGTAAACTTCCAAAAGACTAGCCGTCGCCACGTCATCGTTGTCGTCACACAATTTGTGCGCTTCACGCATGGCGTGCGCGACCTTCTGATTGTCCCGCATTAACTCGGTCAGCATGTCGAGTGGCTTCACATAGTCGTCATCGTTATCCGTGATCGTCTGCAATTGGCCGATATGTCCGATCGAACGCAGTGTCCGGCAGCCAATCTTTCTGATCCGCTCGGCGAGCGGATCGATCGATGCATAAATCTGACCGGCCTGCTCATCCAACATCACGTGGTAGTCGCGGAAATGCGGTCCGCTCACATGCCAGTGAAAATTCTTGGTCTTGAGATAGAGCGCAAAGGCGTCCGCGACGAGAACATTGAGCGCGCCCGCAACCGCTGCCGCGCCAGTATTCTTCAAGTCGGTCGGCGTCGACAACGCTTGGCCCACCTTCGAAGATCGAGGCGCTTTTTCGGACACAGACATGAAGATCACTCTTTACCTTAACTGGTTCAGGAGGGTGCTACGGCAAACTTCAAAAATCAGATTTTCGTCCCAACTTTCCCAAAATTGTCCGGTGTTGTGCTGTTGGGATCGAGTTGTGAAAGGGCTTCATTGATGGCGTCTAGCGGCGGCGACTCGCCGCCTCCCATGCTCTCGTCGCTCGCTCTTTGAAGGGCGCGCGCATCAAGTTCCCATCGTTTCAAGATTTTCAATTTGTCGGTGTGTGAGAGAACGCGCGATCCTAAGACCTCCCGTGGAGTATCGAAGACGGCCGTCGGCGAGATCAATGCTTGCAGGACGTCTTTGGTCGATAGGTCCGGGCCATCAATTTTCATACTGGAATAATCCTCACATGGAGAGCGCAACCACGACCGCACAGATGCCAGCTGCAGTTGCCGCGAAGAAAACAGCGATCAAGGTAATAAAACTTCCGTCGTCGTCCTCGTAGTGGTGACTTGACCGGACCGTCACAGATTGCCTGACGCCTGATTTTTTTTGCATTTTCTGCCTCGCGCAAGACCCGGAACGCCGACTCTAACGAACGATAACCGCCGCCTGCCGTTTCTGTTCCGGAACCTTCTCCCGCAAAACTTGTTTCAAAAAAATACCGTTGAACCACAGGAGGTCATTATGGGTGCAGAAGCAACCCTTTTGGAGACGAGTAAGATCGCCGGTACGGCCGTTTATGGCGTCGACAATGTGCAGATCGGTGAACTGGATGAACTCCTCATCGACACCATCAACGGCCAAGTTCGCTATGCGGTGATCAGCTTCGGCGGCCTGCTGGGGCTCGGCCGGTCACATTACGTCGTGCCTTGGCTGACGCTCAAATGGCAGTCCGACCTACAGGGCTATGTCACGGGCATTACACAGGCACAGCTCGAAGCTTCGCCCAACAATCCCTCGTCGTGGGGAGACCGTAGCTGGGAAGAGAAGCTGCACGGCACGTTCGGCGCTCCTGGATATTGGGAGCCACAGCTTTTGGGCGTAACCTGACGGCGCGCTTTCGACGCCAAAATTGCTGAGATCTAAAAAACGCGAGATTTCGGTCCCGCGTTTTTTTCTAAATTTTTATCGAAGACTGATCCAATTTCATAACCTTAATCTCGCGTCTACTTATTTGTAATAAGACTGACAATACTGGCGAGTGGAATAAATTCATTTTCCAGACATGCGTATTTTCGGTCAAAGGTTTCTAATGTCTTTAAATCAATCGAACGCAGAAGCCTCCAGCCATAACGGCTCGCCATTGAGAGCGGCAGCAAGCATAGCTGCTATAATTTTTGTGGTTGAATTCTTTGTAATGGGTTGCCTCGCTAACTGGCACCTATCGGAGACCGTTGTCGCCGAGGCCATCATCGATGCCAGCATGCTGACGATTTTCTGCTCTCCGCTTATTCTGCTGTTCGTTATTAAGCCGTTCGTTCTCAACGCGCGGCGCGCAGAGATGGAGGCCAAAAACCTATTGACGGTAAAACAGCACCAAGCTGAACACCTTGCGGCCGTCTGCGCCCGCATCGATCTTCAAAAGGTCATTCTTGAAAAGCACGCGTTGGTCACGGAATCCGACAGCGCGGGAAAGATCACGTACGTCAACGACACCTTGTGCCAGACCGCGGGCTACACGCGCGATCAGCTCCTCGGCCAGCCGCATGGCATCTTGAACTCCGGCCGCCACGATGACGCAATGTGGCAGCAGATGTTTGATACGGTCTCAGCAGGACAAATTTGGCAGCACGAGATCTGCAACCAGAAACGTGACGGCACGCCGTTCTGGATTCTAACAACAATAGCTGCCACCAAATCCGATGACAACACCATAACGGGCTTCATCAGCGCCGGAACCGATATTACGCTGAATAAGTTGCGCGAGGAAATGCTCCAGGCAACTCACGAGCAGCTGAAGGCCGCCCGAGCGACCGCAGAAGAGGCAAGCCTCGCCAAATCGCAATTTCTAGCAAATATGAGCCACGAAATTCGTACGCCTATGAACGGCGTCTTCGGAATGACGGACCTGCTCGCGCGCACCAATCTCGATGATCGCCAACGCAAGCTGGTGAGTACGATTCAAGATTCGGCAAAGTCCCTACTCACGATCATCAACGACATTCTGGATTTGTCGCGCATCGAGGCCGGCAAACTCGAACTCGACAGTCAGGACTTTAATCTGCGCGACGGTCTCGAAGGCACGATCGAACTGTTCGCTATTCAAGCAAATCATCGGGGCCTCAACCTTTCGGTTTATATTGCCGACGATGTGCCCGCCTACGTCAACGGCGATCAGGGCCGCATCAAGCAGATTTGCACGAACCTCATCGGCAACGCTTTGAAGTTCACGAAATCTGGCGGCGTTGCCCTACGTGTCGTGCGCGAAGGTGGCACCGCCGAACTCTCGCACCTGAGATTTGAGGTGAAAGATACCGGCATTGGTGTCGATCCAGTCACGCGCGATAAGCTTTTTCAGCCGTTTATCCAGGCCGAAACTTCAATCAGCCGCCGGTTTGGCGGCACAGGACTCGGCTTATCTATCGCGCGCCACCTCGTCGAGATGATGCGCGGCACGATCGAAATGCACAGTGTGTTGGGCAGCGGTACCACGGTCAGTTTCGTCATCGAACTGCCCCACGTCGAAGGCCACGGCAGCGGCAGCAAGCCTGACTACGCAGCATTGCGCGGAGCCCGCGTCATGGTCATCGACGATTCCAGTGTCAACAGAGACATCGTTGCTGATTACCTCGAGCACTGTAAGGCAGAAGTCACGGCCGTTGAAAGTACGGCCCTCGCTTGGCCACTGTTAGTGGCTGCCGCTGCGCAGGAGCGGCCGTTTCACGTGGCGGTCGTCGACATGCTGATGCCCGGTGAAAACGGCTTGGAATTTGCGGAACGTATCAAGGCCACGCGCGACCTTGCGCGCCTCAAGATCGTGCTCGCCACCTCGATCAACTGGGACGGCGATCTGGCATCCGTGCGGGCGGCCGGAATCGAGGCCATCTTGACAAAGCCCATCCGCCGTCAATCGCTTGTCGACGAGGTGTCGCGCGTTGCCGCGAGCGTTCGCCATCAAGGCTGGAGGCCCCGGCCCGTCGCCAGTCTGGCCGCCAACCCCGACGCGGCGCATCTGGCTAAAGCGTCCAAACGCAAACTCAAGGCACACGTCTTGTTGGCAGAAGACAACCCTGTCAACATTGCAGTCGCTCAAGAGTATCTTGCGGGCTTAGGCTGCACCATGAGCATTGCGGTCAATGGCCTCGAAGCCGTCGCTTTCGCCAATAGTGAAGCCTACGACATCATTCTGATGGACTGCCAAATGCCTCTGATGGACGGCTTGGAGGCCACGCGCCGGATCCGCGCCAACGAGAAGCGCCAGTCCACAGGCGGATCGCGCATCCCGATTGTCGCAGTAACCGCCAACGCGTTCAACGAAGACCGGGTTCAGTGCATCGATGCCGGCATGGACGATCATTTGGGCAAGCCGTTCTCGCAAGCCCAGCTCGAGGCCATGCTGATCAAGTGGGTTTCGAAAATCCCTGCGAACAAGGCGGCCAAGGGCAAGAACGCAAAACAGAAAGTATCGGCAAAAAAGGCCAGCGCCGCTGTGCCCGCTCCAATATCCGCGTCGCTCCCTGCGGCCGCCGAGCGGCCGAGCTGCCTCGACCGGGACATGCTCCTGCAGTTGCAGAGCGGACATCCCGGGCTTTTTCAAAAAATGATCGAGACGTTCCTGACTTGGGTTCCCGAAATTGCCGGCCAACTGGACCGCGCAAATGATCAAGGCGATCGTGAAGCCCTGCGTTTGGCAGCGCATAGTCTGAAGTCGAGCAGCGCCAATGTTGGAGCAACGAAGGTGACAGAGTTGTGCCGGACCGCGGAAAAAATGGCGGGTGGCAACACGCAAAGTATTGCCGGATGCCGGGGTGTCGTGAAGGAAATCAGCATCGAACTGCAACTGGCTACGGCAGAACTCAAGACGATGCTGGAAGAGGCTCGCTTGGTTGTGCCTAAGGTTGCCAAGCCGTCGGTCAAACGGGCACGCAAGACCGGCTGAGATTTGGCGGCGCCTTAACGCCTTGGGAGGCCATGCAATCCTGTCGCGCCATGGCGGCGCGACAGAACAAATCGCTCATACCGGCGCGCCAAAATTTTGACTCTTCGATGAGCAGATGGCGCGCCGGTATTATTTTTTCTTTGCGCGCGGCGACACGCGGTCTCCCGCAAGGGGACTCCCAAGTGGTCGCGCGAGCCGGCCGATGCCCCGCACGCAAAGCATGACGTGCCCCGCCAGTTGAGCGATAGGTCAGAACTATTGACCGCGCAGCATCAGAATCGTTGCGAACCGACGCGGCCACGGCCAGCTTCGGCCTTGCGCGGCAACAGCTCTCGCGACGAGAGCTCGATCAGATGGCGGATGTGATCGCCGAAAGCTGTCCAATTGAGCGGCTTTTGCAGAAACGATGTGGCGCCCATGGACAGGGCCTGAGCCATCGCTTCGCGGTCTTCCCGGCCCGTCAAAACGACGACGGGGATATGTTTCAAGCGCGGATGACCGCGGATGCATCCGAGCAGCATAAATCCGTCGATGATCGGCATTTCGAGATCTATGATCGACAGGTCAATGCGGCGCTCCTGCAGCACTTGCATTGCCTTTTCGCCGTTCTCGGCCTCGACAATTGTGACGTCGAGAGCCGTTAAGCGGCTGACTGCCATGGCGCGCGAAAACGGATCGTCATCAGCCACAAGGACGACGGGCCTGTTGGCAGCGGCAATTGGTTGCGCATCATGCGTCACGGTGAAAACCAAGCGTTTTGTGCTAATGGAATATGTGCGACCCTACTACTATAGCTATTTGCAACTTGTTAAAGTGGCTCGGGCGTCGAAGCACTTTTTCAAGAAATGCTTAATAAGTTAGCTGACTATTGGAGATAAGTATTGACGGCAATGAGCTCAACTAAATCGCCATTCGAAGACTTGGTCCGCTGGCGCCGCGACGTGCGCCGGTTTCGCGCTGAGCCCGTGAGTGACGAGCTCATTCAATCCGTGGTCCGGTTAGCCGATCTCGCGCCATCGGTTGGCAACAGTCAGCCCTGGCGCATCGTCAAGGTCACGAGTGCGGCTCAGCGGGCGGCTATCCGCGCCAACTTTGAAGCGGCGCGCACCGCGTCGGCTGTCCGTTACGAAAGCAGCAGAGCCGAACTTTACGCATCGCTCAAGTTGGCGGGCTTTGATGCCGCTCCCGTACACTTGGCGGTCTTCTGCGATCACGGTACGGCTCAAGGCGACGGGCTCGGCCAGCAGACGATGCCGCAGGTGCTCGAGCAATCCTGCACATGCATGATCACGGTGCTGTGGCTCGCCGCGCGTGACGCCGGGCTTGGCATGGGGTGGGTCTCGATCCTCGACCCCGCAAGCGTTTGTGCGACCTTGAACGTGCCATCCCAGTGGAAACTCGCCGGATATCTTCTCCTCGGCTGGCCCGAGGAGGAACATCTCGACCCCGAACTCGAACGACATGGCTGGCAGGCGCGTACGCCTTTTGAGTCACGTTTCCTCGACTCAGCTGCCGTGAGCGCACCGGCGCCCGAAGCTCCGAGTATCAAAAACGCAGGCTCCGTGACCTTAGTCGGCGCGGGTCCCGGCGATCCCGATCTCTTGACCGTTCGCGCGCTGAACGCGCTGGCGACCGCAGATGCCGTGTTGTTCGACGATCTCGTGGCCGAACCGGTGCTCGATCTCATCGGCCGGAACGCACGCCGTATCGATGTCGGCAAACGCGGCTA
The DNA here is from genome assembly GCA_031414095.1 of Hyphomicrobium sp. GTDB lineage: Bacteria > Pseudomonadota > Alphaproteobacteria > Rhizobiales > Hyphomicrobiaceae > JANNFX01. Next base: position 9,526 of record JANNUW010000530.1, read on the forward strand.
CCGCGCATCATGCAAGCAGCCCGACATCAACGCGCAACTGATTGAACTCGCACGCCAGGGATTAAAAGTCGTGCGCTTGAAATCCGGTGATCCCTTGATCTTCGGTCGCGCCGGCGAAGAAATCACGGCGTGCCGGGAGGCGGGAATTAAAGTCGACGTCATACCGGGCATCACGTCGGCACAAGGCGCCGCCGCAAGCCTTGGCGTTTCGCTGACGCATCGCGATCATGCGCGGCGTTTGCAGTTCATTACCGCCCACGATCGTCACGGCCAGTTGCCACCCGATATCGACTGGTCCGCGGTTGCCGACGCCGCCGCGACAACGATCATCTACATGCCCAAGCGCACGTTGGCCCAGTTGGCAGCCATCGCCATGGCACACGGGCTCGATGCGGCCACACCTGCCCTCGCAGTAGCCAACGCCACGCGGCCCGATCAGCGCGTGCTGCGCTCGACGGTGGAAAAAATTGCCAGTGCGCTGCACGCCGAAAACGTCGAGGGGCCGGTCCTCATCATGATCGGCGAAGCGTTGCGCGAGGCGCTTGCCGGCGACGCCACATCGCTCAGCGCCGAAGTTTTAGCCGCTGCTCTCGCCTCATCTGACCAATCGTGACCCCGCCGAAGTGGATGTCATCCAACGGTTTTTGCCCGCGCAACTGCACAGCAAAAGGTGCGGCGGGTGCAGCCAGAGTTGGATTGAGGTGCAGTTTGTGGAACGCCGATTTTGCCGCTTGATCTGACATTTTTGGCGCTCGCGCTCGCGCTCACTATCGATGCGGTATTCGGCTATCCTGATGCCGTTTACCGAACGCTTGGTCATCCGGTGACTTGGATCGGCTGGCTCATCGGGCGGCTCGATGCGCTGCTCAATCGCGCTGAATGGCCCTCGGCGGCACAACGCACAATGGGTGTCATTGCGCTCTGCGTGCTCGTACTCGTTCCTGTCGCCATCGCGGTTCTTGTGCAGGGAGCACTTCTTGAATCCTCCGCTGGATGGATCGTGCTTGGCCTTATCGCCAGCACACTGATCGCCAGCCGCAGTTTGCGCGATCACGTCGATGACGTGAGGAAGGCTTTGCAAACAACAGGCGTAGAAGGCGGGCGCATCGCTGTTGCAAAAATTGTCGGCCGCGACGTCGAAGCGCTCGATGAGCACGCTGTCGCGCGCGCCGCCATCGAAAGCCTCGCGGAGAATGCATCCGACGGCGTCGTCGCCCCCGTGTTCTGGTTCGCGGCTTTGGGATTGCCGGGCCTCGTCGCCTACAAGGCCATCAACACCGCCGACAGCATGATCGGCCACCGCACGCCGCGCCACGAAGCGTTCGGCTGGGCCGCAGCAAGGCTCGACGACCTCGTCAATCTGCCAGCCTCGCGGTTGACGGGCGTCCTGTTCACCGCAGCGGCCCTTGTCGTGCCAGGCGCGTCCGCGCGCCGTGCGATGGCCGCGATGCTGCGCGACGCCAGCCGCCATCGCTCGCCCAATGCCGGCTGGCCCGAGAGCGCCATGGCCGGGGCGTTGGGATTGAAGCTCAACGGCCCGCGCAGCTACGGCGGGGTCATGAGCACCGATTCGTACATGGGAGACGGCAGGTCAGACGCCACGGCATCACACATCGGACGGGCCGTGCGGCTCGCCGGCGCCGCGTGGGTGATGATGGCCGCGATGGTAGTTGCCGCGTATTTCATCGTGCGATCTTGAGCATCGCCTCGATATCGATATGGCGCGCCAGATGATCGGCCAAGCGATCGAGCACGGCGTCGATCTCGGCCTCATAGTTTAGGCCCGAAGCAACCGCGGCAAACTTCGCTAACCAGGACGCGCGCGCGGTATCGGACGTAAACAGCCCGTGGACGTAACATCCTGACACGCGGCCATCGGGCGAGATTGCGCCGTCGTCACGGCCATCGCTGAAGCGAACGATTGGCCGGGCGGTATCGGGCCCAGACGTGCGGCCGACGTGCATCTCATAACCCTTGAACGGCGCACTGGACTCGACGAGCGTCCCCTCGACTTCAAGGAGCGATTTTGCCGATCCGAATTCAGTCACGACGTCGAGCAAACCAAGTCCTGCAACTGATCTCGGAGCGCCTTCGATGCCGTGTGGATCGGCAATCGATCGGCCAAGCATCTGATAGCCCCCGCACAGTCCGAGAACGCGTCCCCCTTGGCGGACATGGGCGGCAATATCGATGTCCCAGCCTTCGCCGCGCAAGGCCGCGAGGTCGTCGATGGTGCTCTTGGAGCCCGGCAATAAAATGACATCGGCGCCGCGCGGCAACGCGTTGCCGCGCTCGATCAGCTCGACGCTGACGTTAGGTTCGAGCCGCAGCGGATCGAGATCGTCGAAGTTCGAAATGCGCGGCAGCATCGGCACCGCAATGCGCAACTTGCCCGATGATGGCTTCACCTTGACGAGCTCGCGCAGGCCCAGCGCATCCTCGGCTGGCAACTTATGGGCGTCGGGAAAGTACGGGATAAGACCGAGTGCGGCCCACCCGGTCATCTCGCTAATCGCCACCATGCCACCGGCAAACAGGCTCGCATCGCCACGCATCTTGTTGACCAGGAACCCTGCGATCATCGCAGCATCTTCGTCTGCTACGACATTTTTTGTTCCGACCAAGCTGGCGATGACGCCGCCGCGATCGATGTCACCGATGAGGATGACGGGCACGTTAGCCGCGCGCGCAAATCCCATGTTGGCGATATCGTTCGCCCGCAGATTGATTTCCGATGCGCTGCCGGCTCCCTCGACGAGCACGAAGTCGGCGCTCGCCTTCATGCGCGCGAAACTGTCGAGCACGGCGGGCAGCAGCTCGCGCTTTTTGCTCTGGAAGTCGCGCGCCTTCGCCGAGCCCATCATGCGCCCCTGCACGATGATCTGCGCGCCGGTCTCACTTTGCGGTTTCAACAGCACCGGATTCATATGCACCGACGGCGGCAACCGGCACGCCCGCGCCTGCACCGCCTGCGCGCGGCCGATTTCGCCCCCATCGGGCGTGACGGCTGCGTTGTTCGACATATTCTGCGGCTTGAACGGCGCAACGCGTACGCCGCGATTGCTGAGCAACCGGCATAGGCCCGCCACGATCAGCGATTTGCCGACATCCGAGCCCGTGCCCATGAACATCAAACTGCGCGCGATCATTTGCCTAGAACTCGATCCCGGTTTGGGCTTTGACACCGGCGGCGAAGTGGTGCTTGACGGCGACCATCTCCGTCACGCCATCGGCGAGCGCGATCAACTCTGGCTTAGCGTTGCGGCCGGTTACGACGACATGCAGATCGGACCGGCGATCGCGCAGCGTCGACAAAACCTCTTCTAAGGGCAGGTAGTCGTAGCGCAGCGCAATGTTGAGTTCGTCGAGGATCAACAGGCGGATTGAGGGATCGGCCATCAACTCCTTGGCTTTATCGAAAGCACGTCGCGCGGCGGCAACGTCGCGGGTCTTGTCCTGCGTTTCCCAGGTGAAGCCTTCGCCCATGGTGTGCCACGAGATCTGATCGCCGAAACGGGCGAGCGCATCTTTCTCGCCGGTATGCCACGCGCCCTTGATGAACTGCACAATGCCAACGCGCCAGCCATGACCGAGCGCGCGCAGCACCAATCCGAAGGCGGCCGTCGACTTGCCCTTGCCGCCGCCCGTATGAACGAGCAGTACCGCCTTCTCGATTTGCTTGGAAGCGACTTCGGCGTCCTGCACGGCCTTGCGCTTCAACATCTTGGCCTTGTGGCGCTCGTCATCGCCCGCGCCGCTCGTATCGCTCATGAACTCAACCTTTCAATGTCAGAGGCAGGCCGGCGGCGACGAACAGTACCCGGTCAGCGGCGGCCGCAACGAGCCGATTGAGCCGGCCCGCCTCATCGCGGAAGGCGCGTGCTAAGGCGTTGTCGGGCACAATACCCAGGCCCACTTCGTTGGAAACCAGAATACATGGGGCGGTCCGCGCCTCCAACGCGGCGACCAATGTCTGCGTCGCTGCCGGCACGTCATGACCGCCCAGCATCAAGTTGCTGAGCCAAAGCGTAAGGCAGTCTACCAGCACCGGCTGGCTGGCCGTCTCTGTTAACGATTGTGCGAGGGCGATCGGCGCTTCCAACGTGACCCATCCTGGCCCGCGACGGCTTTGATGCTCCGCAATGCGCTCGTGCATCTCCCGGTCGTCATAGCGCTCAGCCGTCGCGATATAAGTCCACGGCCCCGGCTCAACCATGGCAAGCGCCTCGGCCAACGTACTCTTACCCGAGCGCGCGCCGCCTAAGACAAGCGTGAGTCGGGGGTTTTTGCCGCTGGACGAGGGGGACATGGGGGGTGCTTTGCGATTGACGGGTGAGACCCGGTGACTTATCGATGGCGATGACGGTCCCCCGCAAGGGGATTTATAGGGAATGCGGTGCCGGGCGCTTAACTGAAGCCTTATTCCGCAGCTGCCCCCGCAACTGTCAGCGGCAAGCAAGAAGTCGGCAGACCACTGGGGGCAACCCTGGGAAGGTGACTTTACGCTACGACCCGCGAGCCAGGAGACCTGCCGTCACGCGACGAACTACTCAAACATCCGCCGGTGGGGCGGTGAAAGGTCACTTATGTCTAACATCTCCTTTTCGAGCCAACAGACACTCGCCCTGCCCTCGGTCAACGTGCGCATTATTTGCGCCACGGCGTTCCTGATCGGCGCGGGCCTCGTGTTCATGGTCGGCTTCGCCAACGCCGACGTCTTGCACAACGTCGCCCACGATAGCCGGCACTCGCTCGCTTTTCCCTGCCACTGAGGCTCCATCATGCTGACGCGTATGATGGCCGCCGGCCTGTTGGCCGGCGTGGTCAGCGGGTTATTCGTATCCGGCTTCCAGCAGATCACGACGGTTCCGCTCATTCTGCAGGCCGAGGCCTATGAGCGTGCGGGTGCAAAGCCTCCAAAGCCCGAGCCCTCGTCGCTGCCCGATAGCGCGAGCGAAGCGCACTTGATCCTCACGCATGGCGACGCCCATGTCGAAGGCGATGACGCTAAGACAGCGACCGCCTGGTCGCCCGCCGACGGCGTGGAGCGTACCGCCGCGACAACGGTCGCAACGGTCGGAACCGCTGCCGGCTTTGCCTTGATGCTGCTCGCGGTCATGCTGGGAACCGGCACGTCGATTACGACGCGCTCCGCTGCTCTGTGGGGCGTCGCTGCGTTCTTCGCGACCGGCCTTGCTCCGGCTCTCGGCTTGCCGCCGGAATTGCCGGGCAGTGCTGCCGCGGAACTCGTGCCGCGACAGCTCTGGTGGTTTGCAACCGCGGCTGCAACTGCTCTCGGCATATGGCTGATTTTCCGAACGACCGTTCCGGCACGGTTAGCCGCGGGCATCGCGCTGATCTTGGCACCACATCTCATCGGCGCGCCGCATCCACTCGCCTACACGAGCACGGCGCCGGCCGAACTCGCCGGTCACTTTACGTCCGCCTCGCTTGCCGTCCACGCTATGCTGTGGCTGCTCGTCGGCGCGTCGAGCGGATATTTCTGGCAGCGCTTCAATCGCGCAGCTGCCTAACCGCCACTCTAAAGGTTACTGCCCGTCGGGCAGGAACGGACACCATGACCACGGTCACCAAAGTTTTTGTCTGCGTCAGTTGCAAGCGCCGCCTTGGCGAGGGCGAGAATGATTTCGACCACCCAGGCCCCGCTCTGGCGGCTCGCGTGCGCGCGCTGCTCGCCGATGACGCTCATATAGACGTCGTCGAAGTCGATTGCCTTGCTGTCTGCAAGCGGCCGTGCACGGTCGCGCTCGCCGGTGACGGCAAGTGGACCTACGTCGTCGGCGACCTCGACAATGTTGCCCACTGCGAGGAAGTCGCGAGCGCCGCGCGCGCCTTTGCCCAATCCGAAAACGGCATCGTACCTTGGAAAGAACGGCCGGCCACCTTCCGCAAGGGTGTCATTTCGCGCATTCCGCCGCTTTCAACGATCCAACCGGAGCCCGCCCCATGAGCAACCGCAAAGTTCCCGTCACCATCGTGACCGGCTTCCTGGGTGCCGGCAAGACAACGCTTGTGCGTCACGTCATCGAGAATGCGGGAGGCCGCCGCCTCGCGCTCATCGTCAACGAGTTCGGCGATGTCGGCGTCGACGGCGCCATTTTGCGCTCGTGCGGCATCGAAAGCTGCCCGGAAGAAAACATCGTCGAGCTGACCAACGGCTGCATCTGCTGCACCGTCGCCGACGATTTCATCCCGACGCTCGAAGCGCTGCTGTCGCGCGTGCCCCAGCCTGAACACATCATCATCGAAACCTCTGGCTTGGCGCTGCCAAAGCCATTGGTGAAAGCCTTCGAGTGGCCGGAAATCCGCTCCCGCGTGACCGTCGACGGCGTGGTCACGGTCGTCGATGGCCCCGCGGTGCTCGCTGGCCGGTTTGCCGACGATCCGGTTGCGATCGCCGCCCAACGCGCGGCCGATCCCTCGGTCGACCATGAAAATCCGCTGGAAGAAGTCTTCGAAGATCAGCTTTTGTGCGCCGACTTGGTCGTGCTCAACAAAGCCGACCTGATGACGGCCGACGAGAGCGCGCAAGTCGCAGCACAAGTCAAAGCCCAAGTGCCGCGCGCCATCAAAATCGTGGCCGTGCGCGACGGAAAGGTGCCGGCAAGCGTGCTCCTCGGGCTATCGGCGGCGGCCGAAGACGACCTCGCCAATCGCCCCTCGCATCACGACGCTGAAGAGGGTCACGACCACGACGACTTCGAAACCTTCGTCGTCGAAATTCCAGCACTCACTTCGCCCGCCGAACTCTCCGAGCGCGCCAAGCTGATTGCCACCGATCACGACGTGCTGCGCGTCAAAGGTTTCGCGGCCGTCGACGGCAAGCCGATGCGGCTGCTCTTGCAGGGCGTCGGCCAGCGCGTCGACACACGCTATGAGCGCGCGTGGGCATCGGGCGAAGCGCGCACCGGGCGCCTCGTCGTCATCGGCCAGAAGGGCCTCGACCGCGCCGCCATCAGCGCCAAGTTGATGGGCAAAACCTAATGCATCTCATCGTCCGCGAAAGCACAGATCTGGATCGGGCGGCATTGCCGCAAGATCTGGCGCTTGCGCCCGCGGACATTTTATTCCTATCGTTCTCCGACAGCGATCTCGCCGGCGTTGTATCCTCACTGGCGATGTGCCCGCAACCGCATTGCCCCTCGCTGCGGGCCGTTCATCTTGCCCGTCTCCAACATCCCATGTCGGTCGATCTGTTTATCGATCAGACTGTGCGCGGCTCGCAAGCGGTCGTCGTGCGGCTGCTCGGCGGGCTCGATTACTGGCGCTACGGCGCGGAACAACTGGGCCGCGTCTGCCGCGATCTCGGGATCGCCATGGCGATCGTGCCGGGCGATGGCCGCCCGGATATGCGCCTTAGTACACTTTCCACTGTCGCATCGGATGATCTCCAAGCCATCGAATGCCTTCTCGATGCCGGCGGTCCGCACAACACGCGCTTTGCGTTGGCAGGCCTTCTTAATCGCGCGCGCGGCGGTGCCGAGCCATTCGCGCCCTTCGCACGAGTTCCCGATTTCGGTGTTTACCGGCACGCGTCGATGCAGCCTGGGAAGCTCGGCACGGCCGCCATCGTTTTCTATCGCTCGCATTTTCTGGCAGGCGACATCGCCCCCATCGAACAGTTAGCGTCGGCGCTCGAAACGCGCGGCTTGGCGGCGACGGCGTTCTATGTGCCGAGCCTGAAGGCGCCTGAAGCCGCCCGCTGGCTGGTCGGAGAATTGGCGCGGCTGTCGCCAAACGTCATCTTGAACGCCACAGCCTTTGCCGCCCGTGATGGCGATGCCGGGTCGCCATTCGACCGGGCCGATTGTCCGGTTTTGCAGGTCGCCCTCACGGGTGCCACGCGCGCCACATGGCAAGCCGACAAACGCGGCCTCGGCGCTGCCGATCTCGCGATGCACGTCGTGCTGCCCGAACTCGACGGCCGTATTTTTGCAGGCGCGATTTCATTCAAAGAGGTGAGCGCCTGTGCGGATGCTGGCGGGCTCGAGATTGTACGGCATGTGCCGTGCGGCAACGGCATCGCGCATGCAGCCGCACTTGCCGCTGCTTGGGCAAATTTGCGCAGCAAGGCTAAGGCCAGCCGGACCGTGGCGCTCGTTCTTTCGACCTATCCGGGCCGCCCCGATCAGATTGCTCACGCAGTCGGGCTCGACGCGCTGCAGAGCACGCTTGCCATCTTGCGGCGCTTCGAGCGCGAGGGCTACGCAGTTGCGAGCCCTCCCGCCTCGCCGCAAGAGTTGACTGCGCGCTTGGGCAACGATCGCTGCGTTCATTGGCCTGTGGCCGCGTATGCCGCGTTGTTCGCCGATCTTCCCGACGCGTTTCGCGAGAGTGTAACAGCAGCCTGGGGCGAGCCGCACGACGACCAGGCGTGCACGCCTGCTGGCTTCGCATTCCAAGCGGCCGACCACGGCGCGCTCAAAGTCGCCTTGCAGCCCGAGCGCGGCGTTGTTGCCGACCGCAAGGCGCAATATCACGATCCAGCGACACCGCCGCGCCATGCCTACGTAGCTTTCTATTTATGGCTGCGGCATGTGGCCAAGGTCGACGCACTCATCCATCTCGGCGCCCACGGCACGCTCGAATGGCTGCCCGGTAAGGCCGCCGCTTTGACAGACGGCTGCGCACCCCAAGCCGTGCTCGGCGCGATGCCGCTCATCTACCCGTTTATTGTCAACGACCCGGGCGAGGCGGCGCAGGCCAAACGCCGCGTCGCTGCGGTCACGCTGGGCCATCGGCCGCCGCCGCTGGTTGAAGCTGGCCTGCCGGACGCTCTGCTCGAGGTCGAACGCCTCGTCGACGAATTCTCAGCCGCCGAAGGCCTCGACCCGCGCCGCCGCAAATCGCTCGCGTCCAAGATTGTCGACGCGGCCATGCGGGCCGGCATCGCTGAGACGTGTGGGCTCTCGCCAGACATGAGCGAAGCCAACGCGCTGACACGCATCGATGCCTTCCTCTGCGACATCAAAGAACTCAGCATCCGCGACGGCCTGCATGTGCTCGATGACGTCGAACTCGATGGCATCGTCCGCGCGCTCGACGGGCGTTTCATCGAGCCTGGTCCCGCCGGCGCGCCCTCGCGCGGCCGTGCCGACGTGCTGCCGGCCGGGCGCAATCTCTACAGTGTCGATCCACGCGCAATCCCCACACCCACGGCCTGGGCCAACGGCGAACGCGCGGCAGCGGCGATTCTCGAACGCTACGTCTCCGATCATGGCGACTGGCCGCGCGCCATCGTGCTCGATCTGTGGGGAAGTGCAACGCTGCGCACAGGCGGGGAGGAATTGGCAACGGCGCTCGCGCTTCTGGGCGTGCGGCCCGTTTGGGATTCCCGCTCGTTTCGCGTCATCGGCGTCGAGAGCAATCCGATCGCCGTGCTCGGCCGGCCGCGTATCGACGTGACGCTGCGCATATCAGGGCTGTTCCGCGATATGTTCGCAACGCAACTGACGCTGTTCGAAAGCGCCGTGCATCTTGTCGCCGGATTGAAGGAAGACGTGAGCGATAACCCCATAGCGGGTCAGCCACGCGCGAGCCTCGACCGCATTTTCGGTCCGGCCAGCGGCACCTTCGGCGCCGGAGTGATGCCGCACATCGATCGCGGTGACTGGACCCAAAGCGAGGACCTCGGCCGCAGTTATCTATCGGCATCGGGTCACGCTTTCCGCGGCGACGGCAGCGAACACGACAGTAGCGCGGCCTTCGAAATGCGCGTCAAAACCGCCGATGCTTTCGTCCACATTCAAGACCACCGCGAGATCGACGTGCTGACGGGCGGCGACTTTGCGGCCCACGAGGGCGGCTTTGCTGCTGCCGCCAAGGCCACGGGCAACGCGGCCATCGCGCTCTATCATGGCGACACGGGCCAGCCTGAAACCCCGCGCGTGCGCACGCTCAACGAAGAATGCGCGCGCATTATTCACGGCCGCGCCGCCAGCCCGCGTTGGATCGCCGGTCAGATGCGCCACGGCTTCCGCGGCGCTGCCGAAATGGCCGCGACCGTCGACGCCGCATTTGCCTTTGCTGCCACGGCGCGCGCGGTCGACAGCGGCGGCTTTGAACAGATCTATGCCGCCTACCTCGGCGATCCGGCGGTCGCCGCTTTTGTCGAACGCGAAAATCCGGCCGCGCTCGATGCGATGCGCCGGCGCTTCAACGAGGCAGTCGCGCGCGGCCTCTGGCAGCCGCGCCGCAACGACGTCGGTCCCGTACGCGGGGCTGCTCAATGAGTGCGGCTTCTCACACAAGTCATGACGCGTCTTCTTTGGCGCGGGACGGCTCCCCTGTGGCGCGGGACGCGACGTCTTCTTTGGCGCGGGACGCGCTGCGCAAAGGCTGGTGCCCGGGAGCACTGCGCCCCATGCTGACCGGCGACGGATGGCTGGTACGCGTGCGTCCGCGTGCCGGCGCGTTCTCCATCGAAGCGCTCAATGTTATCGCCGAGACTGCCACGAACTTCGGCTCGGGCGACATCGACTTGACCAGCCGTTGCAATCTGCAACTGCGCGGGCTTACGCAGGACACGATCCCCCACGCGCTCGCTGCACTTGGCCAAGCCGGGCTGCTCGACGGGACCGCCGATGCCGAACAGGTGCGCAATATCATTGTCGATTCACTATGCGGGATCGACCCCGCCCGCACCGACCTGCGCGAACTCGCGGGCGCGGTTGAAGCGGCCCTCGTGGAACGCACAGACCTTCACGCTCTGCCGTCCAAGTTCGGCGTCAGCTTTTCGGGCACGGCGCAACCACTGCGGGGGCCGAGCCCGTCCGACATCATGGTTGCCGCGTTCAAACCAGGCATTTGTCTCATTGAACTCGACGGCGACAGCACACGCGGCGCTGTCGTGACCCACGCTGAAGCCGTCGCCGCGGTAGAGAATCTCGCCCGCGTATTCATGACGCATGCGCGAACCCACAACGATGCGCGGCGCATGCGCGATGCCGTAGCCACACGCGGCAGCGAAGTGATTTTCGCGAACGCTGGATTGGAGAGCTTCGAGACCAGCGAGGGCGGGACCCCAGACGCCACGCCGCGCGCGGGAGTTCTCGGCCCCGCGCACGCTCCCTATGCGGTCTGCATTGGACTTGGCTTCGGCCACGTTACGGCCGCGCAACTCAAATCTCTTTGCAGTGCCGCATCGGCTCAGGGCTGTGCGCAAGCAAGGCCCAGCCAGCAGCGCACGCTGATCGTCCCATTGCAAACAAGACAAGCGGCTGACGCACTTCTCACCGTTGCCGAGGTGCAGGGCCTCATCGTGCGCGACGGCGATGCGCGCTTGATGATGGACGCATGCCCAGGAGCGCCGGCGTGCGCGAACGGCACCACTGGCACGCGCGCCGACGCTTTGCAGGTCGCCGTTGCTTTGTCACGTCACCCGGGGACGGTGCCGTCCGTTCACATCTCGGGCTGCATCAAGGGCTGCGCGCGGCGCGCACCGGCCGCGCTGACGATTGTGGCCCGCAACAGACGCTACGACCTCATCATCAACGGCGTGGCTGACGGAGCGCCTCTAAAAGAGGGCATCGCACCGGGCAATCTTGAAAAGGCAATCGAAACTGTGCTTGCGGACATGAAACTATGAGCGGGCACGAGTATATCCGCGACGGCGCAGCGATCTACACGCGCTCGTTTGCCATCATTCGCGCGGAAGCCGACCTCGTGCGATTTACCAAACTCGAAGAGCGCGTTGCCGTGCGAATTATACACGCCTGCGGGATGGTCGATATCGCGAGCGATATCGTGATGTCACCCACCTTCGCCCACGACGCAAGTTCAGCGCTGGCAAAGGGCGCTGCCATTTTATGCGACGCCACGATGGTTTCCCGCGGTGTCACGCGCGCGCGCCTTCCAGCCCGCAATCCGGTCATCTGCACACTCGACGATCCCAGCGTGCCGGCGCTTGCCAAGGCCATCGGCAACACGCGGACGGCCGCAGCCATGGACCTGTGGCTGCCCCATCTCGCCGGCTCTGTGGTGGTGATCGGCAACGCACCGACGGCCCTGTTCCGCCTGTTCGAGATGCTCGACGCCGGCGCGCCCATACCTGCCGCGATCATCGGCATGCCAGTCGGATTTGTCGGCGCGGCAGAATCGAAAGACGCGCTCGCCGCCAATGGCCGCGTGCCGTACGCGATTATCAAGGGCCGCAAGGGCGGTAGTGCCATGGCGGCGGCTGCCGTCAACGCGCTGGCGAGCGAGGCCGAATGAAATCCGCCCAACACGGAACGCTCTATGGCATCGGTCTCGGCCCGGGTGACCCCGAACTCGTGACGCTCAAAGCCGCGCGCTTGATTGCAGCGGCGCCCGTATTCGCACACTTTCGCAAGCGCGGCCGCCCCGGACACGCGCGCACGATTGCCACAGAGCTCATCTCCAAACACTCCGTGGAAAGCGCGTTCGAATATCCAATAACGACCGAGGCCGATTTTCGCGAGGGCGTCTACATCGATGCCATCCGCGAATTTTATGAGCAGTGCGCGCAAACGTTAAAGCAGCACCTCGATGGCGGTCACGATGTGGCGCTGCTGTGCGAGGGCGATCCGTTTTTCTATGGCTCGTTCCTGCACATGTACGACCGCATCAAGGCCAGCCATCACGTCGTGGTCGTGCCGGGCATCACCGGAATGTCGGGGTGCTGGACCGCCGCCGATACGCCCATCACCTACGGCGACGATGTCATGACGGTATTGCCCGGCACGCTCGCGCAAGCTGACCTGACGGCCCGATTGATGTCGACCGACGCCGCCGTGATCATGAAAGTCGGCAACAATCTAGAAAAAATCCGGGCAGCCATTCACGCGGCCGGCCGCCTGGCAGAAGCGATTTACGTCGAGCGCGGCACCATGCAGGGGCAAAAGGTGATGCCGCTTTCGGATCTCGGGCCCGACGCCGCGCCCTATTTTTCGATCATCCTCGTGCCGGGCGGACACGGCCGGAGAATCACATGACCGGCCTGTTGACAGTCGCCGGCCTTGGCCCTGGTCCCGATCAATGGGTGACGCCCGCAGCGCGCGAAGCCATCATCGGGGCAGATATCATCCTGGGCTACAGCGCCTACACAGACCGCCTGTCGCCGCGAGCCGGTCAGACCATCGAAGCCTCCGACAACCGCGAGGAGCTGGTGCGCGCCGACCGGGCGCTGACGCTTGCAGCCGAGGGACGTCGGGTGGCGATTGTTTCGGGCGGTGATCCGGGCGTCTTTGCCATGGCGGCCGCCGTGTTTGAAGCCGTCGAACGCGGGCCGGAACTATGGCGCGGCCTCGACATCCGCATCGAGCCGGGCATCACGGCCATGCTGGCGGCGAGCGCGCGCATCGGCGCGCCGCTTGGACACGATTTCTGCGCCATCTCTTTATCAGATAACCTGAAGCCCTGGGCGGTCATTGAAAAGCGTTTGCGGCTCGCGGTCGAAGCCGGCTTCGTGATCGCGCTCTATAATCCAGCGTCGAAGGCGCGACCCGAGCAGATCGGCAAAGCCTTCGCAGTTCTGCACGCATGCCTTGCGCCCGAGACCGTCGTCGTGCTGGCGCGCGCGGTCGGCCGATCCGATGAAGACATCACCGTGACAACGCTGGCAGCGGCTGACACCACCACAATCGACATGCGCACTCTGGTTCTGATTGGCTCGACCGCAACGCGCAGCCTCGCGCGGGCGGACGGCGGCGTCTGGGTCTACACGCCGCGCGCGGTCAACCCGGCATGATGCGCTTCGAGCTGAGCCATGGCCTCGTCGACGCTGCGGCACGCCGTGCGGTGCGCGATGACCGGCCGGCCGATCATATAAACGGGCAGGCGCAAACGGCGCGCGGCTTCGATCTTCGCATAGGACGCCGTGCCGCCGGCATTTTTAGCCAGAACCGCTTCGATGCCATGAGCTTGGAACAAGGCTTCGTCGTCGGCCGCGTTGAAGGGGCCGCGCGCGGTAATAATGGTCGCGTGCGGCAACCGCTCGGGAACGGCGATCGGATCGATCACGCGGATGAACCAGCGATGCTGTGGCGCGGCTTCAAGCGCATCGAGCGAAAGCCGGCCAAGTCCGGAGAAAATCCGCAACGGCTCTGCGGGCAGAGCCGCGACGGCGTCTTCGACTCGCGCGAAATGGCGCCACAGGTCTCCCGGCTGTTGCGTCCACGCCGGCCGTTCGAGCGTGATCAGTGGCACGCCGGTTTGCTGGCACGCGGCCATGGCGTTGGTGCTGATCTGAGCGGCGAACGGATGCGTGGCGTCGACGACGGCATCAACGCGCTCAGTAATCAAATAGGCAGCAAGGCCCTGAAGCCCGCCAAAGCCGCCGCTGCGCACGGGAATCGGCGCCAGCGCTGGATTTTTTGTGCGGCCGGCGAGCGACAGGATTGCGTCGAAGCGCGCATCGCCTTTGAGACGCCAGGCGAACTCATTGGCTTCTGTCGTCCCGCCGAGCAGGAGAACGCGAGTGCGATGTTGGCCGGGATGCGTCATGGTTCGAGGCAATGACATGAGCGGGCGCTGGTTGTCCATCGTCGGCATTGGTGAAGATGGCCGCGCGGGCCTCAGCCAAGGTGCCATTGCCATCGTGGAGGCCGCCGATCTCATCATCGGCGGGCGCCGCCACCTCGATCTTTTTGGCCCGACGCGCGGCGAGCAGCGGGTGTGGCCGGTTCCGCTCGATGCAGCCATTCCCGATATTCTCGCGCGCCGTGGAACGCCCGTGGCCGTGCTCGCTTCGGGCGATCCGTTCTGGTATGGCGCCGGGGTGACGCTCGCGCGCGCTATACCGCCCGACGAAATGCTTGTGGTGCCAGCGCCGTCCAGCCTGTCGTTGGCGGCTAACCGCATGGGCTGGGCGCTTCAACACACGGTGACGCTCGGCCTCAACATGCGCGGCCTCGTGCCACTGCTGCGCCGACATTTAAACCACGGCAGCAAAATTCTGGCGCTGTCGCTCAACGGCGACACGCCGCGCGACGTCGCAACGCTGCTGACCTCCCACGGATTTGGCGAGACAAAGCTGACTGTGCTGGAAGCGCTCGGTGGACCACGCGAACGCATCCGGCACACGATCGCTGGCCAATACACCCCCGACGATGTTGGCCCGCTCAACATCGTTGCGCTCGACGTCATCGCGGGGCCGCAAGCGCGGCCCGTCCATACCGCCGGCGGATTGCCAGACGACATGTTCGAACACGACGGCCAGCTCACGAAGCGCGAGATCCGCGCCGTAACGCTCTCGGCGCTTGCACCAGAGCCCGGTCAGTTGCTTTGGGATATCGGACTTGGCAGCGGCTCGGTCGCTATCGAATGGCTGCTCGCGCACCCGGCGAACCGCGCCATCGGCCTCGAGCGAGACCCAGTCCGGGCCGCGCGTGCCGTACGCAATGCCGTCGCGCTCGGCGTCCCGCACCTTGACGTCAAGCAGGTTGCAGCGCCCCACGGCCTGAGCGGGCTCGCACAGCCCGACGCAATTTTCATCGGCGGCGGCGGCAGTGGAGACGGCGTCATCGCAGGCGCGTGGGCAGCACTCAAACCAAGCGGACGCATAGTCGTCAACGGCGTGACGTTGGAAACCGATGCCGTGCTTCTGGCAGCGCATGCGCACTATGGCGGCACGCTGACGCGCATCAGCATCGAACGCGCCGTGGCCGTCGGCACAAAATCCGGCTGGCGGCCTGCGATGCCGGTGACACAATGGGTCTGCGTCAAGCCCCAGGTGATGTCGTGATGGCAATTGGCATTGGCGCGCGCAGCGACGTGAGCGCCGGCGACATCATCCGCGCGATAGCCGCGGCCGAAACGCAAGCTAGCTGCCGCTGCGAAGCGTACGCGACCTACTCAGACGCAAAGTTCATCGACGGCGTGCGCGAAGCCGCCCGGCACGCAGCCGTCGGCTTCATCGCGCTGCCCTTGGCCGCGTTACAAGCACGCTCCGCTGACTGCGTGACCAGATCGGAGCGTTCGATGGCGCGTCTCGGCGTTTTCTCGATCGCCGAAGCGGCCGCTTTAGCGGCCGCGGGAACAGAGTCGCGTCTCATCACACCGCGCATCGTTTGCGGCAACGTCACAGTTGCCGCCGCGCTCTCGGCAGACCACGGGGATCGCAAGCCATGACGGTGCATTTCATTGGTGCGGGACCGGGCAGCCCCGACCTCATTACTGTGCGCGGCCGCGATCTGATCGCGCGCGCGCCCGTGTGCCTCTATGCCGGCTCGCTGATCCCCGAGCAGCTTCTTGCCTACTGTCCAGCGGGCGCGCACATCGTCAACACCGCACCGCTCTCGCTCGATGAAATTATCGCCGAAATCAGTAAGGCTCACGGCGCCGGTCAAGACGTGGCACGGCTGCACTCGGGCGACCTTTCGATCTGGAGTGCGCTTGGCGAACAGCTGCGGCGGCTCGATCGTGCCGGCATTGCCTACACCATCACACCCGGTGTTCCTGCCTTTGCTGCAGCCTCGGCCGCACTCGCG
>JANNUW010000531.1:0-1705 GCA_031414095.1 Hyphomicrobium sp.
TGGCTCAACCGTTGCCGAAGGCTGGCGCGCGACTGGGAATGCATTAACCGAAAAGCCCTTGCTTTCCTCCGCCTCGCATCAATCCGCCTGATGCTCAGAAAACTTTGCAATCCAACATGATCTCCCCGGACAGACTCTGAGGGCCATGGGGAGACATCGCGGGCAATTCAATTCCTAACCACTATTACTATAAAACCCGAAATCATTTATGCCGAGAGGCAGAAGACGGCCTCATCTTGTTTTTATTTGGTGTGGAGACAGTTTCTCTTCTATCCAATGGGCTGTGTTTGCGGTCGACCATTGATCGAGGCTATTGATAATGTTAGCTTCGATCTCGTTCATCGGCTTGAGTCTCCTCCTGATTGCCGAAGGCGGGCATGCGGGAGCGGCCCAGCCAAAAGCAAGGAGGGGAAATCAGATGTCAACAGATCTTAAGATTCTGGCCTGGGTTGCGGCGCTCACAGCGCTGATGTGGCTGCCCTATATTCTGGCACGATTGCTGAACTCTGGTCTTATGCGTACCCTCAATTATGAAGCCGACAGCGATCAGCTTCCTGCGTGGGCGGCACGCGCCAAGAAAGCCCATTACAACGCCATCGAAAATCTGGTTCCTTTCGCTGCCGTTGTTCTGGTGGCCAATCTCACTGCTACCGCAAACGCCACAACAGCTATGTGGGCCACGATTTACCTGTGGGCGCGAGTGGTTCATTACCTAGGTTACACGGCGGGCATTCCCTTTGTGCGAACGCTTTCCTTTTCGGTGGGCTGGCTTGCGACCATGATTATTTTCACTCAGATCATGGGTTGATGGTAACGCACAATTTCGTCATAGCCCACCGACGGGTTCTGGCCTCAGTCGCTGATTAGGTCCAATGTCCGCAACGGGTCAAAAGCAGCCCAATTGGTTGTTCAGCAAGTTAGGTGGCTTTGCCTCAAATAACGGACATTGGAAGAACCGGAAATTCTTCGACGGAAGTTGAGAGTGGTTATCTGGCAATCGCCGCACTCGTCACTGCTACTACCTTCCTGGCCAATTGCGGGTTGTGCCTGCAAAACCCTTCGGTGGTGATAAGGTGTAGAGAACGTTTCGTTTGATGAATGTTTCTCGATCTACCGGACAATTACCAATTACTATGTCGGTGTTTTCAAGGCCGAATGTCAGATCAGGGTATAGGTAATTGAGCCGGGCTAAAGTCGTCGGTGCATAGCTATGCAATTGATTTGGAACGGTTAAGCGCACTTTCACTTTGTCCTTAAGTCGCGTCCAATATTGTCCTATAGGTAGGTTACGCTTGCCGTCGGTCTGCAGCAACAGGCCAGCTGCCTCATCAGCCATCGCGACGAATATCGTGCCCCTCGGCTACAAGGTCACGCTCGACGAGGGTGTGTATACGGCGAAGCTCCCGAAGGGCATGAAGAAACCTCTGATTAAGCATTCACTGTAACGAGCGCCGTTTCAATCGAAATCAAGCACTGCTGTTAGTATTGCGTAAAAGCCTCTCGAACGTGCAGCCCGATTTATTAATCGGCCATTAGCTACAGGAGCGTTTCTTTTGAAATTCTACAAACTATCTAAAATTGAACATTTTAGCGAAATGTGTCCTAAACCGGCATCGCATAAACCTCTCCCATGTCTAACCCTCAGGAGAGGCCGCAATGCGCAATTTGATCGATGCTTTCGTAGGTTCAACGGGCCGGAAACTCA
>JANNUW010000532.1:0-10260 GCA_031414095.1 Hyphomicrobium sp.
CCATCCGCAAGCCCCGCGCAGCCACCCGCGCAATGTACGGATTGTTCCGAAGTCGCGCGATTTCCATTAGAACAACCCGACCAACCAAATGGAGTCACGGGCATCATTAAAGTTCCAGTGGTTACGGACGTTCGATTTTACTGAAACTTGAAATCCAAATGTCGAGCCGGTCTGCTCTCTGCCCTGCGGCGAATATAATAAGAATGAACGCTTCTTTATTCGCTCATTTCATGACTTATTTTATGAGGTTAGAATGGTGGGCGAGCACGGGCTCGAACCGTGGACCCGCTGATTAAGAGTCAGCTGCTCTACCAACTGAGCTACTCGCCCACGCCGCCTGCAATTTCCCGCGTTTTCCGCCTCACGTCCGCTGGCTAGTAGCTGCGAACGCTGTGGCGCTTCGGGCATGCATAGAGCGCTTGCTGCTCCGCCTAGGGAGACAACAAACCGGTCTCTATCATCGCCGCCACAACCTGTCTAGCGGCATCTCGCCCCCGGGCCAGGCGCGATCCTTGATGCGCCGCCGGATGCGGCTTGTTATGCGGCTCGCGATACCGTTGGGCGCACTCTCGAGCGCCTCGCCGCGGTGCACCTCGGCCGACATCGCAAGGCCAAGCCCGACCATCAACGTCGTCAACGCCGTGCCTCCGTAAGACACGAACGGCAGCGGCACGCCGACCACCGGAACGAGGCCCGTCACCATCGCCACGTTGATGAAGATGTAGAGGAAAATGGTGGCCGCCGAACCGGCGATGAGCAGCCGCGCAAACTGACTGGTGGCCCGCAGCGCCATCGCCATCAGGAGCGAAAGGAGAACGGCGTACAGCGCCAGCAGAAATACCGCGCCGACAAAACCCCACTCCTCGGAAAACATCGTGAAAATAAAATCGGTTTGCTTCTCAGGCAGAAAGTCGAGCTGGCTTTGCGTGCCTTGCATGAAGCCTTTGCCGCTGAAGCCGCCCGACCCCAGTGCGATTTTCGATTGCGTGATGTGATAGCCCGAGCCGAGCGGATCCTTATCGGGATCGAGAAAAATTTCGACGCGCCGGCGCTGATAGTCGTGCAGATTGGCCCATACCAAAGGCAGGGCCGCACCAAGGGCGACACCACCTGCGATAAAATACATCGACGACAGGCCAGCCAGGAACATGAGCGACATTCCAAGGCCCGCAAAGAGCACGGCGGTTCCTAGATCAGGCTGGCGCAGCACGAAAATGACGGGCACGAAAATCAGCAGCAACGGCACGACAACGCGCCGTGGCCAGGAAATTTCGTCGGGCGGCAAAAGTTGGTAATAGCGCGCCAGCGCCAGCACGAGACCGACCTTCATCAGCTCGGACGGCTGCACCGTCAGACCTCCTAAACTCAACCAGCGGCGCGCGCCCAGCGCCTGTACGCCCATCAACGGCACGAGGATCAGCATGATGAGCGCGATCGCGTACGCCGGATAGGCGATGGCCGACCAAGCCCGCAGCGGGACCATGGCCATGCAGAGCACCATGGCGGCGGCCATCAGAAAACGCAGAGCATGGGTTTCGGCCCACGGCTGCGTATCGCCGCCGGCGACCGAGTAAAGGGCAGTCGAGCCGACCGCCGACAACAACGCGACCACGCCCAACAGTACCCACGGCACCTGAAAGAGTTTTTCGCCAGGCGTTCGCCCACGCGGGATGTGGAACATATCGGACATGGCGCTAACCGACCTTATCTTCATCGGGGATGTCGAGCGGACGCTCATCGGGCGCGCCGGGTGTGCTGCCGGCCGGAACCGGCACGGCACCCGCGGGATCACTCGTGCCGTCGTTGTTCTTGGGATTGCGCACGATGCCTGTGAGCCAAGGATCGGGACGCTGGTCGGGATCGTCGGCGACCAGATATTCGATGACGTCGCGCACGAGAGGGGCCGCCGTCGCGCCGCCGCCCCCGCCGTGTTCGACGACAGCGGCAAGAGCGTAGCGGGGCGCACGCGCCGGGAAGTAGGCGACGAACAGGGCATGGTCCTTGTGCTCCCAAATGCCATCGTCGTTGCCGTCGCCGCCGATGGCGTTGGCGTGCACCTGCGAGGTTCCAGTTTTGCCAGCGACCATCGGCCCGCCCGCCGGAAGTTGCGCATTGGCACCCGTGCCGCCGTCTTCATTGACGACGGCGATCATGCCCTCGCGGATGCGGCCCAACAGGTCCGATGAAATATCGAGAACGGGGAACGACGGCTTAGCCTCAGGCTTCGTGCGCTCCATGGTCGGCAGCACGGCGCGGCCCGTCGCCAGCCTTGCTGCCATCACGGCCAACTGCAAAGGCGAGGTCGAAACAAACCCCTGACCGATGCCGGCGAGAACCGTTTCGCCGCCGAGCCATGCCGCCCTATATTGCGTGCGCTTCCAGTCGGGATCGGGAATTACGCCGCGTTTCTGCTGCGGCAGCCCGCAGTCGTAGAGTTGTCCAAGACCCAGCTTGCGCGCCATCTTGGCAATGGCAATGATGCCGGTGCGGTTGGCGATGTCATAGAAATAGACGTCACACGACTCGCGCAACGCGCGGTGCAGATCGACAGTGCCATGCCCTTGCCGGCGCCAGCACCGGTAGACCTGACCGGCAAGTTCAAACTGCCCCTGGCAGGTACATTGCTCCTTGACCGAAACGACACCGGCCTGCAAAGCGGCCAGCGCTGTGACCATCTTGAATGTCGAGCCGGGCGGATAAAGACCGCCGATGGCGCGGTTGAGCAGCGGTTGATCCTCACCGTTGGATAAGGCCTTCCAAGACGCCTCATCCAGGCGTCCGGCGAGCACCGCAGGGTCGTAGCCAGGCGTCGATCCCATGGCCATGACTTCACCGGTCTCGACATCGAGGACGACCAGTGCGGCACGCCGCTCCTGCAGCAGCCGCGCCACCACCTTGCTCTGCAGTCTGAGATCGATCGACAGCACCGCATCGGTGCCGTTGACGGGTTCGGTCTCGTCCAATTGCCGGACGATGCGGCCGCGGGCGTCGACCTCGACTTTGCGGGCGCCGCCCTTGCCGCGCAAGCCCAGTTCCAAACCGCGTTCGATCCCCGACTTGCCGACCTTGCTTGCAGCCAGTCTGAGCAGTGGCTCATCGTCGAGGGCATGACGCTCGACCTTACCGACATAACCCGTGATATGGCCGGTGACTTCGCCGTGGTCGTAACGCCGGCCGTAGGCGGTCTCTGTCTCGACGCCGGGAAGCTGGGGCGCCAGCAAATTTATGGCTGCGATCTGATCAAAGGTCAGGTCGTTAGACACCACCAACGTCGAGCCGGACGCTTGCTTTTTGGCCTTGGCGAGCAGCGCTTGGCGGTCCGCGTCTGGAATTGTAATGATGCGCGCCAATACGTCCAACAGGCGCGGCAGATCCGTTTCACGCACCATGCGCACGGACAGATTGAAACTCTCGTCGTTAGCGGCCAGCACCTCTCCGGCGCGATCCAAAATGCGGCCACGTATCGGCGGCACCACCTTGATATCGATGCGATTGTCTTCGGCCATCGGGGCGTAACGGCCGCCATCCATGACCTGCAATTGGTAGAGCCGTGTGCCGAGCGCCGCAAAACCGGCCGCCTGCACGAGCCCAAGCACCAATGCGCGGCGCGTGAACCGGTCGGCGGGCGGAGCTTGATAGGAACGGTCGTCGTTGTCCGGCATGCGCCCTCAAACTCCCCGCTCGAACAGTACGTTTTTGCCGCGCTGACGATTTGAACGCGAACCGAGAAGCACAAGGGCAAACAGCGGATGCGTCAGACCCGCGGCCATGGCGCCCCAGGCGAACGGCTGCCAATCGACCACTTCGACCGCATAGAGCGACGAGATGATCCAGGCACAAAATGACAGCAGCGCCAAGGCCGCGAGCAGCAACAACCAGCGCCCGAACACGCCTTCGCGCGACCACGGAATGGAGAGCGTGGCCAGCGCGTAGGCGAATAGGTAAATCATCGACCAGAAACCCAATGGACCATTGGTCAGCACGTCCAACAGCAATCCACACGCGAACACGAACCACTCGGGCAGCGCGCTCGCATATTCGCGCAGCACCCAATAATGAATGGCAACGACCGGCAGCAGCGGCAGCACGAAACGGCTGTCGGCAGCCACGCCCCAGGGCAGAGCTGACAACACGGTAAGCGCAACGACGGACAGAGGCGGAGCAATTCTACTGGCATTAAACATCGGTAAGCCCGTTATGTGTTTTCATGATCTGCCGGGACGCACTCTCTCGGCCAGCCCCATGCAATCGGCTTTTCGCTATTTGGTTTTGGGCGCAGCCGGTGCCCCCGTTGCGCGCGGCAAGCCGAACGGAGAGCGCCACGATGGCAAACCGGCTTCCGCCGCCTTGTTGGAGTGCGGCCCCTCGGTGAGGTCGAGCGCGGGCGAACGGTAGAGCAGCACGCTGACATATTCGAGGGCATCGAGGTTGGAGTTGGGACGCACGCGCAAGCCTCGCGGAGTCTCGATGACGACGCCAATTTTCAAGCCACGCGGAAACAACCCGCCAATGCCCGAAGTCACCACATCGTCGCCGACGGCCATTACGGCCTCGGCGGGAACGTAGCTCAACCGCGGATAGGCTCCGTTGTCGCCCGACAGAACCGCCCGCACGGCACCACGCCCGACGAGAACCGGGATGCGGCTATTGAGATCGGTCAACAGGAGCACACGGGCCGCCGCCCCACCCGTATCGACGACGCGGCCGACGATGCCATCACCCGACAGAACCGGATAACCGATGACCACCGCCTGATCGCGTCCCGCGTTGATCATGACACTGCGCGCAAAGGCGCCCGAAGAATTGGCGATCACGCGAGCCGTGACGAATTCAAACCCCGTTTCGCGCACCGTGTGGGCGAGTTCGGTGATGTCCTGCAGCTTGCGCTCCAGATCTCTGGCGCGCCATTCCCAACTCTTCAGCTTTTGATTTTCGTCGCGAACCTTTTCAAGGTCGCGGCTGGCTTCGAATAATCCAGGCACCTGACGCGCCGCCCAGCGCACCGGTTCAAGCGGAGCGAACAATGCGGTCAGCAGAGGTTGCATGGCTTCCGTGATGCGCCAGCGCATGGCATGCGTCGAGCCGTGATCGAGACGGCTCAACACGAGCAGACATAGCGAGACGAGAATGAGCACCGGCATCGCCACGCGAAACCGCGGCGCGCGGGAGGGCTCGACCCCGCGGGAACCAAAACCGTTCATTCTCAGCCGGCTTAGTTTCATCACGCTTTACTTAGTCCTCGCCCTTTTTAATGGCTAGCACGCTAAAAGTCCTAAAACTTGCATGAATTACAATGTGAACGGCCTCAAGAACGACCGTTGATAGGCAATGTCTATTGGTATCTCAAAGTTCCGGCATACGCAGGGCAGCTCAGCCGCCAAGCGCAAAACTGTTGTGCTCACTATCAGATAGGTTCGTTGTGGGCGGGAGCATTAGGGTCGGATGAGCAAGTGCTCGCGCGCCGGCAGCCCCGCCAGCACGGTTGCCGAACCCTTCACCACGCAGTGCAGCGGGTTCTCCGGCCGCACGAATTTGACGCCGATGCGGCGCTCCAATTCTTCGTCGAGCTTGTCGAGCAGCGCGCCGCCGCCTGTCAGACATATGCCGCGATCGCAAATGTCGGTCGCAACTTCAGGCGGCAGATGTTCGAGCGTTCGCTGCAAGAACTCGCTCAGCTGTTCGAGCGGCTTGTCGAGCGCTTCGGCGATGTCCTGGGAACCCAGGACGATGCTCTTAGGGCGCCCCATGCGCAGATCGCGGCCGCGGATGTGGATCTCGCTGCCGCGTCCATCGGCGCCGGCCCACGCCGAGCCGGCTTCGATCTTGATGCGCTCGGCGTTGGCTTCGCCGATCAGCAGCTGATGCTCGCGGCGCACGTGCCGGATAATGGCTTCGTCCATGGCATTGCCCGCGCAGCGCAGCGACCGGGCATCGATGACGCCACCGAGCGATAAAACGGCGACATCCGTCGTGCCACCGCCGATATCGACGACCATGCAGGCTTCGGCGTCTTCGACCGCGAGCCCCGCGCCAATCGCGGCCGCGACAGGCTCTTCGATGATGTAGACTTTGCGCGCGCCAGCCGAAACGGCGGTCTCGTAGACGGCGCGGCGTTCGACCGGCGTCGCACCGGCCGGCACGGAAATGAGGATGCGTGGGCGCCGGAACCCGAGCATGGTTTTGGTGCGGCCGATGAACTGGCGCAGCATTTCTTCGGTGGCGACGAAATCGGCAATAACGCCGTCGCGCATGGGGCGGATGGTTTGAATGTTCTCGGGCGTGCGCCCCAGCATCATTTTGGCTTTTTGGCCGACGGCCAAGACTTCGCGCCCGCCCGGGCCGCCGTTGCGAATGGCGACCACGGACGGCTCATCAATGATAATGCCGCGGCCGACAACGTGAACAAGGGTGTTCGCCGTGCCGAGGTCGATCGCGATATCGTCCGAAAAAACGCTTCCGACGTCCAATCGCATCCCCTTAGCCCCGTTGGCCCCTCTATTCGCCATAGTAAACGTCCCGGTAAGATACGGCCATGCGTTTCTAGCCCAAAAAACAAAACTTAGCCGGATCGTTCAGCAAAATGTATACCGGGGCGTATTGCGGCAAACCCAGAGCTCCATCGCCTTGAGCAATATTGCAAGCACACCACAAAACAGCACCTAAGCGGCGCTTTTGCAGCAGACAGTTTTCGTCTTTAGTTAAGTTGCAGGCTCAAGACCTTGGCCGCCGCCGGCTGGCCGTTCAAACTTTCTTTTTTGCCTTGCGCTGTCCGACGAGCGTGCCGACGCCGTGGTCGGTCAAAAGTTCAAGTAGCACGGAGTGGGCCACCCGGCCGTTAATGATGACGACGGCTTCGACACCGGCTTCGACCACCTCGATGCAGCCTTCTATTTTCGGGATCATGCCGCCGGTGATGGTGCCGTCCCGAATGAGGGCGCGCGCCTCGTCGACTGACAACTCCTGAATGAGCTTGCCAGACTTATCGAGCACGCCCTCGACGTCGGTCAAAAGCAGAAGTCTCTTAGCCTTCATGCGCGCCGCCAAGGCGGACGCGAAACTGTCGGCATTGATGTTGAGCGTCTGGCCTTCGCGGGTCACGCCGATGGGCGCGATGACCGGAATCAAATCGGATTTCGAAATCACGTCGACGATGTGCGGATTGACCTCCAGCGGATCGCCGACGAAGCCGATGTCGACTTGCTTCATGACGTTGGTTTCGGGATCGGGCATCTCGGTGATCTTGCGCGCGATCATAAGGTTCGCGTCTTTTCCGCAAATCCCCACCGCCTTGCCGCCCTGGCGGTTGATAGCCGACACAATCTCTTTATTGATAGCGCCCGCCAGCACCATTTCAACGATCTCGACGGTGGCTTTGTCGGTGACCCGGAGGCCGTGAACAAACTCCGATTGGATGTCGAGCTTCTTGAGCATGCGCGCGATCTGCGGCCCGCCGCCGTGGACCACGATCGGGTTCACACCCGATTGCTTGAGGTAGACGATGTCTTGCGCAAATGCGTCGGCCAGTGCCGCGTCACCCATGGCGTGGCCGCCGAATTTCACAACGACCGTCTGCTCGTCGTAGCGCAGCATGTTGGGCAGAGCTTCGGCCAGAATGCGGGCCTGGACATGGGCCGTTACCGGCATCATTTCGGCGATTGAGTCGGCGGTTGTACCGCCGGCTGGCTGCCGCATGTCTTTTGGGTTGCTCATGCTTTGCTTTGTCCACGCTTTTTTGAAACGGTTAGCGGCCACGCCGAGTGCCCTTTTTGGTGAGGTTATAGTGCGGGCAAAGCTGGCAGCAACGGATTTCCCTCACAATCGCCAGCTACGCACCCCGCGTCATTGGCGCGAGGCCCGCTGTCAAAGCCTGGTTAATCGGCTAAACAGATGTGGCTGGCGCTTGGCACGAACATTCGCGCCGAACGTGTATTGGGGTCAGGGACGGTCATGACTGCCGCGATTACCGAAGAATTTGGCCGGATACCGATGTCGCCCTTCTTGAAGGCGACGCTCGCGCGCGCGGCCGACTACGCGTCGGCGCAGATGCACCGCGAGGTGACACTCGAGCATCTGCTCTTGGCGTTGGCCGAAGATCCAGAAGCCAGCATCGTCTTGAAATCGAGCCAGATCGACATTCAGCGGCTGATGGCCGACGTGTCGACGTATCTCGGCCGCATCGACGATCGCGTCGAGGGTGCAGCGCAGGCCGGCGGCGCCATTTCCGGCGACCTTCGCCGTATTCTCGAGGCCTCGGCCGCTGCCGCCAGTCAAGGCCGCCGGCGCGAAATCAACGGTGCCATCGTGCTCGCTGCCATCGTCGGCGACGGCAAAAGCCCGGCGGCGCATATGTTGCGCTCGCAAGGGTTGACGTTCGAGCAGGCGATCCGGGCGCTGCAACAGGCAGCGAGTGCGCCGGCGGCTCAGAACCCAGCCCGCCCATCACCCGCAGGCTCAGCTCCAGCGCCACGCGCGACCACGACTGACGACATTATGGCCTCCGCACGCGAGCGCGTTCTGACGCGCACGGGCCCGCCCGAGCAGCCGGTAGAGCGGACACAACCGCCGCGGCCCCCGGAACCGCGGGTCGCGGTTGCAGCACCCGAGCCGGCACTTACTATGCCTCCCGCGCCTCCGATTCCGGGCCCCAGGGTAGCTCCTATTGATCCGATGGCCGGACGCATGGGCCAGAAATTCGACCCGAGCCCGCGTGCAGACGCGCCGCGCGCGCCAGATGGCCAGCCCGCCGTGGGCAACGTACCGTATCCGCAAGCCTCGCAAGTGAGCCGCGCGCCATCGTTGGCGACGACACCCACCCCGGCTGTGCCGAGCCAAGCCGATACCGCGCCGGCGCAAGCCCCTCCGCTGCAAGAACGGGATTCCTCCACGCTGACATTGCCGGGCACACTTCCCGGCTCCTTCGGCGGGCAAGAAGCCCCCGTGAACCAAGGCCCAGGGCAAGTACAAGGTCTGGGACAAGGTCCGGGCCCGAGCTGGGCGCCCTCGGCGCCGCCGCGCCAAAATCCGTCGCCGCCGGCCAACGGATTGCGGCCGTCTGCCAGCGGCTCTGCAACCTTGCCACCGCCCTTCCCGCCCCCGAGGCAAGCTGGCGCCGTGCCCCCTCCCCATCCGGCGGGCTTCGGACCGGGCTTCAACGGCCCCAATTTGCAGCCGCCCCAGGCGCGGCCACCCGCCCCGCCGCAGCCGGCACCGTGGGCTGAGGCCGGCGCACACCAGGGCGGCCAGTTCGGCGGTCCGATGGGCGGTGGACAGCCAGGTCAGCGCAGCCCGCACTATGACGATGCCATGGCGCGCCTCGATGCGCGACGCCCGCAGGCGCCGGGCGCTCAGCAATCGGGACAAGGGCAGCCGCAGCGGCACGCGGGGTCCGCGCCGATGGTTCAAGCCGGGCAGCTCGTCGAGAACATCCCGCGTAAAATGCGGGTGGGCATACCTGTTATCGTCGAGGCCCGCATTGCGCGCGCCAACGTCAAAGCCCTGTCCGACGGGCTCCAGGGCGACGGCGCCGTCTATCGCCACGAAGTCACCGTCACCAAAGCCATGTCGGTGCGGCTGCGCGCACCCGATGGCGGATTTTGGGTCGAGACCGCGTCGCCCGAAACGCAGTGGATCGAAAACGTGCTCGGCCTGATGTCGAACGACTATGCGAGCTGGCGCTGGTCGGTGACGCCGCAACTGCGGGGCAAGCGCAAACTGCAACTCGTGATCTCGGCTCGCACCGTGGGCACCGACGGGCTGACGGCCGAGACGGCATTGCCCGATCAGGTGATCGATGTCGCAGTCGGCATCAATATCGCCCGTACGCTCGCGAAATGGGGCACGTGGGCCGCAGCCGCCATCGCCGGCGGACTGCTGTCTCATTTTGGCGAGACGATTGTCACCTTCGCCAAGTCCATGCTGTCGGGCAATGCCTGATGCATCGCCGAAGGGGGCCTCACACCTCAAATGGCGCACGTCCGGGCAAATAGGGACGCGATCCCGGCTCAATGCACGCTAACGCGTGCTTGGCCGGGAACGCAGAATTTTTAGATTAGGCAGCAGCGTGTCACGCAACTGCCCTCCCCCTAAGTCTTGCGTTCCCGGACGGGGCGGCGAGCGGATGCGAGGCGCGCCGGTCCGGGATCACGTCCAAGCTAAAAGGGACGCGATCCCGGCTCAATGCACGCTATTCGCGTGCTTGGCCGGGAACGCAGAATTTTTAGATTAGGCAGCAGCGTGTCACGCAACTGCCCTCCCCCTAAG
>JANNUW010000533.1:0-4560 GCA_031414095.1 Hyphomicrobium sp.
TTCAGGTCTCGATACAGTAGGCCCAAACCATTGAACGCCGCAGCATAGTTCGCATCTATCTCCAAGGCCTTGCGATACCACTGCTCCGCCTCGTCGTAGCGCGCGCGGGTGCGGTACAGGCCCCCGAGGTTGCCTGGATAGAGGGGTTCCTGTGCATCAATCGCTATTGCTTGACGAAATTGCACCTCAGCATCGGCATATTTCTTCTGTTGTTGAAATATCGCCCCAAGGTTATTGTGACAGTGGCCTTCGGCATAGTGCAGTCTAATTGCGGCTTCGTAAGCTTTCATGGCGTCCTCAGCCGCCTCTTTTCTTTCGTCGAACTGATAGCCGATGTTGAACAACGCTTCGCCTACTTCCGCAGTACGGGGAACGGCTCCTTCAGGGAAGGATGCTAGGGTTGAGAGCAACGACTCCAACGCACCCTTGCGATTGTTTTCGGCTGAGTACTTGAGGCCGCGCAGCATATCCAATGATGCCTTCTCAAGTTGTGACCATTTAGCTCGGCCTGCTTCTTGTTCAAGCCAAACCAACACCTCTGCGTTTCCCCAAGGCTCGACCCACCAAGGGTTGTTGGCAAAGTTCTCGTTGAGCGCTTTCAAAGCCTTGACCAGACCACGCAGACGAGGAGCTGTTACGCGAACCTCCGCGGCGAGGCTCACCAATTGTTGTGCATGCTCGTTATACGCGAGTGCGAGTGCTAAGGCTGGGGCGAATTTTGATAACGCTCGTTCTTCTTCTTTCCACGCTATGAGGTTGAGCCTGACCGCGAGGGCTTCCATGAACGCTGGCGAACCCGGTTCGGCCTGAGGTTCAAGCTCCTCCACAATGTTGTTGAGTTCGTCGATGACTGTATCGACTGCGGTGGGGCGGTCTTCCATACGCCAGCGCCGGCGCAAGAAGCTCCGCACGGTCTCATGAAGATCAAACTCCGCCAAAAGCGCATACCGGGTCGCGAGCTCACGCAGTCGGCCTCGCACGTTGTTGGTATTCCACAAGCGGGAGAGCAACTCCCGATGGCCCTTGGTTAAAAGCGAGAGCGCAATCACAGCCTTGAAGTCGTCAAGACGTTCAGGGTAAGTGGCCAAATGCAGTAGAAAGCGACCGGCCACTGTCTGGATCACTTCATCGACACCTGACGCACCGCCAAGATCGTCGTTGAGAGGACTGGGCTCCAGTACATCAAGCTCAGAAAGTACGTCGCTACCTCGCTCATGTAAGTCCAACAACGAGCGCAGCGCGAGCGGGACCCCGCGGGTGATTTGATGGAGCTGTTCGGCGAGTCGACTGATGTGGTCGACCGGGGGCGTTAGCTTTTGCAGCGATTTTTGAATCTGCTGCACGGTAAACCGCACGCCCTCGTCGAACGGAACACTGCGCCAACGCTCTTCGGTAACCATGGCCCGCCAAAGCTCCTTCGTGCCAGCAGGCTCGGCGACATCGGGTTGAAGTCGGCTTCCAAAAAGTAAAAGAACTGGTAGCTTCCCATCGCACAGCGGGGCGAGTAGCTGACGCAGCGCTCGTTCCAAATCAGGAGATAGCAATTCACAGGTATCGAGCGCAAGAACAAGGGGTTCATTGACCGTAGCAAGGTGTCGAATCGATTCGCGCAGGACATTGATGCGCAGTGAGTCTGGCCGAAGAAGCGCTTCGGGGTCGTCGGAAGAACCCCCACCTTGCTCAAACCAGCGCTCGAAGACTTCTCGGCGCAGGGCAACGTTGCGCTGCAAATCATCGAGCATCCTTACCAGCTTGTTACCCTCAGCCCAAAGTTTCTTCTCTGTGAGGGCAAGCTGCAGCGCTTGATCCACGGTCTTGCCGTCGCGCAGCTCGCGCACTTGTTGGTTAAAGCGTTCTTGATGCTTGCTCAGCTCCGCGCGGACCTTACCCGTTCGTTGCAGAGTTTCCCAATAACGATCTAAAGCCGCAGGGGAATAGAGTTGAGCCAAGCGATAGGCGATGGGATCTAATAGATCCTTGACTGTCTCTGGCGGTTGCACAAGTGGCTGGCGCCAGGTCGCATGGTCCCAATCGACTAGAGCAATTTGGGCTGAGGGAAGGTCACTCCTGGTTTGAATTAAGGCTTTGCGCAGGAACCAGCTTTTCCCCATGCCGCCAAAACCGTGATACCAAAAGGCCTGGACCTTGGCACGACCCTGGGTCACTTGCCCTTGGCATCTTTCTGCTAACCCAAAAACTGCATCGGCCAGATCTGCCAACAGACCTTCCCTTCCAATGAAACGCTCGGCGTAGAGATTCGCTTCGAGTTCGGGTGCTATACCTACATCCGGTCGAGCAATCGGTTCGCTTACCTCAACAAGCTTCTCGGCTTGAGCAGATCGGCAGTGCCGCTCAAGAAATTCATTTTCGAGTCGACCCAGATGTTCTTTAAGCTGAAGTTCATGAGAAAACTCAATGGCCCTAGGTGCAACATCAGCTACGGCACGAGCATCGACGTGGCGCAACACCTTCACATCCAAACCTGCCGCTTCGGCGTAACCTGCGACCACCGCGGCAGCGGCATTTTCCGACCCGTCACGTGCGTTGTCTCCCTCGTTGTGCGGAAGAATCAGCCAAACGATTAGACCAACTTCCTTGAGTTTTTCCGGCAAATCATTGAAAGACCAGCCGTCCTTCTCCAGGTGTAGCCAGTCGGCAAAGTTGTCTTTAACGAGGTCATGATAATTATCGCCAATGCCTTCCAGCGGACATAGCAGCATGACTTTCTCGCCAGATTTTGGGGTCGTTGGGCTTTTGAACCAGTTCTCGGAACTGATCATCTTAAGGAGATCGGAACCCTTATTGATCTGAAGGCAAAACAGACCATTGAGTGGCGGTAGTTTGAGCCAGGATGGTAAGTCTTTTCGAATATGTGCCAGTGCAGCTTCTTTGCCAGCACCATGACCGAGGCCATATCCGATCTCATAGCCAACGTTGGCATTAGGTAGGTCAACGAAAGCAACAAATTTTGGTGAGGCATCAAGTTTGGGTCTTACAACATTACGCCATATCTCACCTTGAGGTTTTTCGTCCGGGTTACCCGGCCATTCAATTTCATTAGGCAGCTTACGGTCAACATACTGGAAGTGGCTCGTGAGGCCCTGTTTGATCTCAAAGTCGTAAGCGATGAAGACTTTTGCCATCCGACTAGAACCTACCTCAAAATTAAGAACCGGTGGTCTGAATTATTACAGGTGCATACCCCTCTCAGATCAATACACGAACTTTCTGCCAATTCGATTCTCTCGATGATGACGACGCTCGGTCAAGTTCGCGGACGAAGGGCTTATCGCGTGAACTATGTGAGAGAAAGACTTTTGGTCTAGCGATGCTCGCCATGCTGCGACTCCGTGACCGTTAACTATGTTGAGGCGGATCCGCATAAGACCCGGATCTGCCATGTTCTGTCCGTATAACACGCCACTACTGTTCGTGAAGAATACGCCATGCTCGTTGTCGTTTCAATGAGTTGCGACGGTGGGACCATTTATCACGGGTTTTTATGCGGATCGGCGTAAGACCCCCTTCTGGTAGCGGTCGGTCGTGTACTTCTGCTTTGGGTCGGCCACCGACGGTCGCAGAACGGCCACTTTGCGACAGTCGCTACGACAATCTCCACGCCGGAAAGCGGCCGTTCCTTCGAGATGGTGCTCGCTTCGCGCTACGCTTGGCTGGATTGGGTATGAGTCTGCTGGGGGGAGGGTCCTTGAACAGTTACCTAACACGCGTATCGGTGTCCACAAAACCTGCCCAAACGTCTTCCCGTACGTTCTCGAACTCGTGTGACCAAGCACTCGACTCACACCGTCCAGAAATCAGGAGATTGGAGGACTTTCCTAGTCGCAGGACAAGCGGTTTAGGAAAGCGTTGTCACCACCCTACTCCAGCCTACTCAGGCTCATTCAGGCCAAGTCCAACCTAAGAGTTAAGGGAAAAGCGGACTTTGGCTGGAGTAGGCTGGAATGAGTTGGAGTGAGGTGGAGTTGAGCACAAAATGAGTACAATTTTGACGATGCACTTCGCTTGGATCGGTAGATCTTTGCCAGAAAGCTCCGGGTCTGGATTTAGCCGAACGCCCAAGCTCAACCGCCGTCTTGCTGTAGCGAAGCGGGGGACGCCTTGTTGGCGGCTTAATATAGCAGCTGCCAGTCAGGAACCAGCAGTCACCTCTTCGTTTGCGCGTTAGACGCGGCCCATCACTTCGTCTTGTAGCCTGCCGTTACCTCCTTCTTATGCGCTGCGAAGGCGGCGAGAACTTCTCCCTTCTCACGCGCAGGCACTTTGGCGAAGTCAAGGCTGCGCCCCAGCTCGGCCGCTACCTCGTCGAATTCTTCTGGCGAGATCTTGAGGTCACGATGTGCCTCCTCAAGGCCCAATTGAGTTTTACCCGGCTTTGTTGGCGAGAACTTGAACGGCCCACCCGTGACTTCGCAGACCCACAGGGTTCGCATGAACTTGAGGCCCGGCAACCTGTCGAGGTTCTTCGTGTGCCATTCCCTGAGGGCGGGGTTCTGGGAAGTCTTTCCCACGATCGGGTTCTGCACAACCGCGTCGCTAAAG
>JANNUW010000534.1:0-1980 GCA_031414095.1 Hyphomicrobium sp.
TGCGCGACAGCCGCATCCATATCGAGCCACTGTGGGGAAGGTTGTTTTCCAGCAACAATCACATTCACGTAGTTGCGGCTCCTTAAGCAGTGGTCAGTCACCGAGAGGAGGGTATTTGCATGGGGAGGTAAATAAACACGAATGACTTCGGCCTTCTTATTGACGACGTGATCGATGAAGCCTGGGTCTTGATGGGTGAAGCCATTGTGATCTTGCCGCCAGACATGCGAGGTGAGGAGGTAGTTCAGCGAGGCGATTGGGCGGCGCCAGGGAATGCCCCGCGTCACCTTCAACCACTTGGCGTGCTGGTTGAACATCGAATCGACGATGTGAATGAACGCCTCGTAGCTAGGAAAGAAGCCGTGCCGGCCGGTGAGCAGATAGCCTTCCAACCAGCCCTCGCACTGATGCTCGCTCAACATCTCCATGACGCGGCCGTCGGGTGCGATGTGGTCATCGAGGGGACTGATCTCTGCCGTTGAACACCGGTTTGTGACTTCAAACACGGCACCCCAGCGATTCGAAGTCGTTTCATCGGGGCTGAAGATGCGGAAGTTGTTTGGGTTCAGTTTTAAGACGTCGCGAATAAACTGGCCTTGAACGTGCGTGGCTTCTGCGTTTGCGTCCCCGGGCGTTGTAACCTTCACAGCATAATCGGAAAAATCTGGCAGACGCAGGTCATGCAGTAGCCCGCCGCCGTTGGCATGCGGATTGGCACTCATACGGCGCGTGCCTTTAGGAGCCAGCTCTGCGAGTTCGGAGTTCAGTTTTCCCGTCTCATCGAACAGCTCATTGGGGCGATAACTCTGCAGCCAGTTCTCCAATAACTGTAAATGGCCGGGTTCATTCATCTCGCCCATCGGTACTTGATGGGATCGGAACGTTCCCTCGCTCGGTTTGCCATCGACGACTTTTGGACCGGTCCAGCCTTTTGGCGAGATCAAAATGATCATGGGCCAGCTCGGGCGCTTGCTGAACCCGTTGGTACGAGCGTCAATCTGGAAGTTCTGAATTTCTGCCACCACAACGTCGAGCGTCGCGGCCATTAGCTGGTGCATCTTGACCGGGTCATCGCCCTCGACGAAATAGGGCGAGTAACCGTAGCCGCGAAATAGCGCTTCAAGTTCATCGCGTGGAATGCGTGCCAGCACGGTAGGCCCGGCAATCTTGTACCCGTTGAGGTGCAGGATTGGCAGCACAGCGCCATCATGCACTGGGTTTAAAAACTTGTTTGAGTGCCAGCTTGTGGCGAGTGGACCGGTTTCCGCTTCTCCGTCGCCGACGACACACGCGACGATGAGATCGGGATTGTCAAACGCTGCACCGAACGCGTGGGACAGGCAGTAGCCCAATTCGCCGCCCTCATGAATCGAACCGGGTGTCTCCGGCGCGACGTGGCTTGGAATTCCGCCGGGAAATGAGAACTGTTTGAACAGTCGTTGCATCCCTTCAGTGTCTTGCGTGATCGTTGGGTAAACTTCGCTGTAGGTTCCTTCCAAGTACGCATTCGCGACCAGTCCAGGCCCGCCATGGCCCGGGCCGGTGATGTTGATGATGTTCAGGTCGAGCTGGGTGATGACGCGGTTCAAATGGGCGTAGATAAAGTTGAGCCCCGGAGTTGTACCCCAGTGGCCGAGCAGTCGCGGCTTGATATGCGCCAGTGCGAGCGGCTTCTTGAGAAGCGGGTTGTCGTAGAGATAGATCTGTCCAACCGACAAGTAGTTCGCTGCGCGCCAATAAGCGTCGATTTTACGAAGTAACTCATTATTCAATGTTTTAGTTTTCAATTTTTTTTTACGCATTTGGTTCACCTGTTGATCTCACAGCCAGCCATTTTCGAATCCTGCCCGCCTTAGTCCAGTGACCAGGTAAGGGCACCGGCGCATTAGCCGCCAAAGCAAACCGGTGCGGAAATTTTCGCACATCACCACGACCGGCCCTAGATTGATCCCGAAATGGTAGAGCGAACTCCAGCCGGAC
>JANNUW010000535.1:0-2120 GCA_031414095.1 Hyphomicrobium sp.
TTCGTCTCGGCGGGCCGAATTCTCTCTGCCATGACGCGCAAGGGCAAAACCTGGATCACCAATGTGCACCAGGGCGCTGAGCCCGTCCGTCACGAGCCCGACGCCGATATGGCACGCCTCGCCCTCGCGGCCGTGACGGCCATCGGCGCCGACTACGCCGGCGTCGATCTCATCAAATCGGCCGATGGGCAGCTCATGGTTCTAGAAATCAATTCCAACCCCGCCTGGAAGGGGCTGCAGAGTGTCACGGACGTCGACATCGCCTCGACGCTGGCGGAGGATTTCCTTTCGTCAGTTGCAGCGAGTATCAAAGTCGCAAATGCATAAAAAGTGTCATCCTCGGGCTTGTCCCGAGGACCCATTTGTCCGCTTGTTTTGGTGTCTCAGGGGAACTCCGTGGTTGCAGAGTTATTCCAATACTCGCGGTTCGAGATTGCTGAACGATGGGTGCTCGCTGCCCAAGCGCGAGGATGACACCTTTGGGTGGGCGGTGGATTGAGTTTCAATTGCCACGTGAGCCCCGCGAAGGGCGGCCATGAACACTCCGGTGTCTTCACAAAAAATCTCGGCGGCATTCGTCACTGCCTGCCTAACGGAAGTGCGGGCGTTGAAGCCGGGCAACGTGCACATCTATGCTGGCGGCCATGGCATGCAGGTTGCCGACTTCGAGACGAGTGCCAAGGTTGCCGCTCCGCATATCTCGGACGCGAAGCTGAAAACCGGGGAACGCATTCTGCGCGCCGTCGAAGCGACATTCGCGACCGTCCATTGCAATACCAATCTCGGCATCCTGTTGCTGTGCGCGCCGCTGGCTGTGGCCGCACAGCTTGACGACGGCGGCACTCTCAAATCCCGTCTGCGAAGCGTCCTCGATCACCTCGATGCGCACGATGCAGCGGACGTTTTCAAAGCAATCGCAACGGCCAATCCTGGCGGCCTGGGCCGCAACAGCGAGGCTGACGTCAACGCGCCCCCGCCCGCCTCGATCGGCCTCCTTGATGCCATGCGAAAGGCAAGCGGCCGCGACCTTATCGCGCGCGAATACACGACGGGGTTCGACGGAATTTTCGCCCTGCATGCACACGAATATCAGCCGAGGATCGTTGCCGGTTGGTCCCCTGAGGATGCCATCGCCCGGGTCTTCCTGGCTGAGTTAGCCCGAACGCCAGACAGCCACATAGCACGCAAGTTCGGACCCGCCGTCGCACAAAACGTCCAATCCCGCGCCCATGACTTTGAGAACCGCCACTTCGCGAGCCCCGATACGCGCCCTGGCGAGGCGGGGCCGAAGCGCCAACTACTCGATTTTGACGCCGAACTGAAGGCCGAAGGCCGCAATCCCGGCTCGCTCGCCGACATCATGGCCGCGATCTTATTTTTAGCGTTTTTGCAGCCAGCCGCGGCGGCGTCGTGATTCCCTACGACAACCTACTGATTGTGCTTAATCAATAATGGCTCCCGAGCCCGCAAACGGGCGAAACAGTCGCGTCGATAAGGGCCTAGTAAGCGGCGCTTCGCCACTTGTCTAAAGGTGTGCACTGGCGCTATGACAGCGCCGTGCGATGAGCACGAGAGCTATCTGGAAACCGGATCGGGGACAGCCGTCGCCGCTCGCTGACAACACCGATAGCCTTAACGGCGACTGCTGACGGCCGCCCACGGAACATTGACCGATCCTCAAAGATCGAAGTCCGGCGGTGACTGTGAAATTCTGTAGACTAACTAATCAAAGGGAGAATACCCGTAATGGCCAAGATCAATCGCGTAATGGTCGGCGAATCGCTCGTCGGCGACGGCAACGAAGTCGCTCACATCGATCTCATCATCGGACCCCGCGGTTCGGCTGCTGAAACCGCATTCTGCAACACGCTGACGAACAACAAGGACGGCTTCACGTCGCTCCTCGCCGTCATCGCGCCGAACCTGCAGTGCAAGCCCAACACCGCGATGTTCAACAAGGTCACCATCAAGGACGCCCGCCAGGCTGTCCAGATGTTCGGCCCCGCCCAGTACGGCGTTGCCAAGGCCGTTCAGGACTCGGTCGCTGAAGGCATCATCCCCGCCAACGAAGCTGACGACGTCTACGTTCTCGTCGGCGTGTTCATTCACTGGGAAGCTGC
>JANNUW010000536.1:0-2544 GCA_031414095.1 Hyphomicrobium sp.
CGGACGGTGTTGGCCTCGGACCCGTTCACCACGAGCTTGCGATCCTCGACATCGTAGCCGAGCGGAGGCAGCCCGCCCATCCACATGCCCTTCTGCTTCGATGCAGCGATCTTGTCGCGGATGCGCTCGCCGGTCACCTCGCGCTCGAACTGGGCGAACGAGAGCAGCATGTTGAGCGTCAGCCGGCCCATCGACGTGGTCGTGTTGAACTGCTGCGTCACCGAAACGAATGACACGCCCTTGGCGTCGAAGGCGTCGACGATCTTGGCGAAGTCGCTCAATGAGCGCGTCAGCCGATCAACCTTATAGACGACGACCGTGTCGACGTGGCCGGCACCGATCTCGGCCAGCATTCGCTGCAGCGCAGGGCGTTCCAGCGTGCCACCCGAGAAGCCTCCGTCATCGTACATGTCGGGCAGGGCGACCCAGCCGGCGCTCTTCTGACTCCTGATGTACGCCTCGCACGCCTCGCGCT
Source organism: Hyphomicrobium sp. (assembly GCA_031414095.1). Taxonomy (GTDB): domain Bacteria; phylum Pseudomonadota; class Alphaproteobacteria; order Rhizobiales; family Hyphomicrobiaceae; genus JANNFX01. The sequence goes on from JANNUW010000536.1 coordinate 476, forward strand.
GCGCATCGAGCGAATTGAACTCCTGGTCAAGCCCCTCCTCGCTCGACTTGCGCGTGTAGATGGCGCAGCGATTGCTCGCCCCGCCATTGGGCCGGGTGGGCGCGAGTTTCCTACTCATTAGCCGCCCTCTCCGGTTGTCGCGTCGCCGGCGGTCGGCTCCGCCCTCGCTTTGCTTAGCCCGAAGAACCGCGGACCGGACCAGTGTGTCCCGGTCATCTCACGCGCGATCACCGATAACGAGCGCCACTTCTTACCGCGCCACAGGAATCCATCCACGACGACCAGGATCTCATGCGTCTCGCCGCCCCAGGCGCGAACCAGCCGCGCGCCCGGTTTCAGGGTGACCTTGCGCGCCTTGGTCAGATCCGATTTCGTCGCCATAGTTCGCGCCAGCTCGCCGAGCTAGCGCTTCGTCGTGGCGCTGAGCCCGCCCAGCACACGCTCTTGCAGCTTCCAGGCGACGCCCAGTTCGAGCAGGTCGCGGCTGAGCTTCTTAGGCGGATGGACGCGATACAGGCGCCGCCAAGCCAAGCGCAGATCGGAATATGCCATCTCGCCGAGCGCAGCGATCTCAGTTGCAAGCGACCCGGTGTCGGGGTGCTTGCGCAAGCCAACGACATGGGCGGCTGCGTCGGCCTCATGAAAATTCGACATCGGTCAGCCCTTCACTCGTTGTGGCAGGCACGGCTTCGCCATGAGTTCCAACCGGTAGGTCTTGCGGTCCGCGAGTGTGTCGAGCTGGAAAGCGAACCCACGCGATTTCAGCTTGCTGAGCGCACCTAGGACCGAGTGCCTCTGCCAGCCGGTCGCCGCGACCAACTCGTCGGCCGTCGCGCCAGCCTTCGCCGCGAGGTGGTCAATGATGACACCCAGCTTGCCGCCGGGACGTGGGAAGGATGGCGCCGCCGCCGGTTGCGTGGCTGTCTTCCGGGCCGATTTGCGGTTCGGCGTGGATCTAGCATTGATCGACTCGGCCATGAGGTGATGCTCCGTGTTTGGCCACGTCCACTACGTGGCCTTGCACCACCTGAAGCCCCGGCAGTCCTGGGCCAGGGCTGAGCAGCAGCGGACGTCTTCACGTGCACCGTCTCGACGAGAGTACCGCTCCAATTCGGGCAGAAGTCCAGGGAATAATACCGTAAGCAGATAAATATCTCAGTCCCAATCGAAATTACTCGGCTATTTCCGATGCTTGTTGCAAGGATACGAGGGTACGAATCTCGCCCCCCGCCAGCATAAGCTATTCATATTGAATATGTGGGCACAGAGGCCGGCATTGTCGTCCACTTATGGATCAGGATCATGGGAAGCCAAGTCGGCGGGCCTGGGGCCAGGCGAACGGGGTGTCGTTGCGATTGAGCAGATCCCAGGTGGTAAGCTCGACGGGCTGTCGGCCATCAAAACTGGCATCAATTATCGCAGGCGAGCGGTAGATACCGGGCTACGTTGTCAACGCCGACTTGAATCTAACCCGGGTTTGCCGTTGTCGCCGACTTGAAACTGACCCACCGCGGTTTACGGCATCGTTCAAACTTTCTCTTGCTTCGTGGCTTTGCTTTTGACCGCCGTCGTCGATGGCACCTGCGGTCGCGCCAGAATGCCGGCGCGGCGCTTGTCTTTGAGGCGGTAACTTTCACCGGCAATCTGCACGACGGTCGCATGATGCAGCACGCGGTCGAGCATGGCGGCGGTCAGCACCGCATCGTTGGCGAACGCATCGTCCCAGCTGCCGAAGCTGAGGTTCGACGTGAGGATCAGCGAACCTTTTTCGTAGCGGCGCGCAATCACCTGGAAAAACAGGGTGGCCTGTTCGCGCCCGAATGGCAGATAGCCGATCTCGTCGATGATCAGCAGCTTGGGTGCAGCGACGATCCTGTGCATGAACTCTTTCATGCGGCCCTGGCGATGCGCGGTTTCGAGCCCGATGACGAGATCGGCGGCCGACGTGAAGCGAACTTTACAGCCGCGCTGCGCGGCGAGCATTCCGAGCGCGATCGCCAAGTGCGTCAGCACGATATTCTCCGCGGGCTCAACGAAGCCTAGCAGGCTGCTGAAAAGCGCGTCGAGTT
>JANNUW010000537.1:0-7155 GCA_031414095.1 Hyphomicrobium sp.
TCGGCCTTGACCGCATCGATGAGGCCCGACAGTTCCGAGCCGACGCTGACGGTAACGAGCGCGCGCACGGGGCCCGCTGTCGAAATAATTTTGCGGATGGTCCCCCGGCTTGCCGCCGCCGTCTCGTAGACGACACCGGCACCAGACCCCATATTGAGGCCGAAAAGTTTCAGCGTCTCAGCCCTATTGACCAGCATTGCCCCCGCAACGCCCGCAAGCGCCAAGGGCACGGCCAAAGTGAACAGATAACCGAAACGTCGCTTCATAAACTCTATGACCTCGAAAGCTTCGTGCTTATCAGAAACCGGTACGCGTTTCCCAGCGCTACCTTGCGAAGCGGTTTATGCAGAACGGCCAGCGGCCCGATTTCCGTCGCTGCTTGCGGGTGGAAATAGTGTGCCGGGAGCTTCAACGTTAGGGGCCGAGCGTCATTGCGGGACTGCCGCCGTGGGCATGAACAAGGGATGAATGCCCGGTTCAGAGCCGGTTAACCGCACGGCCAGCACATTGGCTTCAATCCTGAGGCCTTTATAGTCCCCGGCGTGATCCAAGGGGGTGCACCTTTCAGGGTTAGGTGCACTTTCCCGCGCTCCTTCCAGCCGCGACCGCCCTGTCTCGCGCCATAGAGTGCGTGTGCGTGCTTGATAGTCTTCCTCAGAGCCATTACGTGGTTGGGTCTCAGATCCCCCACGCGCTCAACGGAGACCCGCCGATGACCTTCAAGCTCCCCGACCTACCGTATGCTTACGACGCCCTCGCCCCGCATATGTCGGCTGAGACCCTGCAATTTCACCACGACAAGCACCATCTCGCGTACGTCGACAACGGCAACAAGCTGATCGTCGGTTCGGGCTTAGAAGGCAAGTCAGTCGAGGAGATTTGCAAGGCGGCTTTCGCCGGCAAAAACGCGGGCCTCGTCAATAACGTAGGCCAGCACTACAATCACACGCACTTCTGGCAATGGATGAAGCCAAGCGGCGGCGGTAAAAAGCTGCCCGGCCGTCTCGTACGCCTCGCCACCGAATACGGGGGCTTCGATAAGATGCGCGCCGACTTCATCAACGCGGGCGTCACGCAATTTGGATCAGGTTGGGCCTGGCTCGCGGTGCGCGATGGCAAACTCGAAGTCACCAAGACGCCCAACGGTGAAAATCCGCTGATGCACGGCGCTCAGCCAATCCTCGGTTGCGACGTGTGGGAACACAGCTATTACATCGATTACCGCAATGCGCGGCCGAAGTATCTCGAAGCCTGGTTCGACAACCTCGTCAACTGGGACCATGTCGACGAAATGATGGGCTGATCTCCGAACGCAATGAACAACGCCCCTGCTAAGTATTGCAGGGGCGTTGGTTGTTATCAGCCGAGGGCGTGCATTCTGCACTGGTTCGTAAAGGCTTTGCGCTCTTGACCGCGCAGCTTTTGCGAACGCGCTTCCGCCGAGCACGCGCGCCACCGCTGGTGGACGACTTTGCGTTCCTCGGCCGACATACCCTTCATCTTCTCGTGCATCATTTTGTGCGCGTGCTGGTGATGCATCCGCATATCGCCCCTAGCTTCTTGCGACGCCGACGCGATTGTCGGAGCGAAGCATAGCGCAAGGGCGATAGCGGCGACCGCCGGTTTGATCAATGACATGAGATTTTATCCTTAGATTACTATGACGCGAGATTGATATGACGCGGCCCGTCCCCGCCGATGCGGAGAGGGGGCCGGTGTCCAACACTTCTGCGAGCGCATGGTTCCGGCTAGTGCGCAGATGGCCGCAACCAGCGAGCCGCGCATTACAATCTCGTAATGAAAGGGTGCGCTGGAGGCTCTTGCGAACCTTCGGCGCTGCCTCAGACTGATATTTGATTTATGTACAGATGAAGATTATCACCGCCGGCCGAGAAATCGAACTATTCGGCGCATCAAAGCGGCTCGATGTTTGGTCTCGCAATCCCACACGACGAGCACTTTCCAGCCGAGCTGGCGCAGCGCTTGTAAGTGCGCGGTGTCGCGCTGCACATTCCCCGCAAGTTTCGGCCGCCAGTATGCCGTGTTGGATTTAGGACTGCGCGCGTCGAGACAAGTGTCATCGGGATGCATATGCCAGAAGCACCCCTCCACGAAGATCACTTTACGGAGCGGGCGGAAAACGAGATCGGGCTTGCCGGGGAGATCGCGGACGTGAAGCCGGTAGCGGTAGCCTAGAGAGTGGACGAGGCGGCTTAACTGGGGTCGACGACTGAAATGTAAACCTTCTTCTCAGGATACAACGAGTTCGCCTCACCGTTTTCCTCTTCCCGTTTCTCGACGTCCCAGACCCCAATTGCACGCGCGGCCACAGCAAGAAAATCGAGATCGTGAAGATCACAGTAGTGACCCAGGTTGGACATCAGGTCACTCACGGCATCTAATCTTTCAATCTCCTGGTTCAACCCAGTTTCTTCGCAAAACACTGTCAATGCATGCTCAGCCCATTCGGCCCGATCGGAATTCCAAGGACCATCGTCAACGAAGTTGTCTTCAGTGTTTGACATAGGGCCTCCTAGTGTTGGGTCAACTCTTGGCACCATTCTAGTAGTTGCGCTCACAGTACAGGATCGCTAACTTTATTGTACCGTTCAACTAAGTTGCCGGCAGATTTTTTATCTCGGACCAAAAATGAAAGCTGTCCTGCAAACAAAAATCAGCCCGGCGTATGATGACGTTCCCGAGCAATTTTATCATTTTCCTCGCTCGTATTTGAACCAGATCAAGGCTGCGGTCGGCGACCAAATCGTCTACTATGAGCCACGACGATCAACGGGTGACATTCTTAGCAGGGGAGGTCGTCAATCATATTTTGCTGTTGCACAGATTGTAGGTCTCCGGGAAGACACGGCCATAGAGGGTCATTACTACGCCGACATCAGCAACTATCTAAGTTTTGACCAGGCGGTGCCTTTCAGAGAAGGTGACACCTTTTATGAATCATCGATGAGGGGAGCAGATGGACGAACTAATCCAGGTTCGGCGCAGCGGGCTGTCCGCAACATGCCAGATCATGAATTTGACGCCATACTCCGCTCTGGCTTTACTGCCTATATAAAGACTACGTCGATAGCCCCGTTCAATTACAATCAAGGATTCGCCGAACCACAAGCCGACTATAACCGCCCGTTGGTCGAGACGTCTCTGACCCGACCATTCCGCGACGCGGCCTTCGCGCGACAAATTCAGACCGCATATGGTCAACGCTGTGCAATGACCGGCTTACGTATCATAAATGGTGGCGGTCGCTCAGAAGCTCAAGCCGCACACATTCGACCTGTCGCCGACGCAGGTCCCGATTCCGTTCGCAATGGAATAGCGCTCTCGTCGACGTTCCATTGGATGTTTGATCGTGGACTTGTTGCGATCGACGACGATTTTAAGATCTTGAAATCGAGCAAAATGCCCGAACAGGCCTCACGCATGCTGAACCCGACGGGCATGGTGCTGGTACCGGAAGACCAAAGATTTCAGCCACACCGGCAGTTTCTGGGTTATCATAGAGATAGAATTTATAAGGGCTGAACTGTTTGTTCGATTTGATCCGATCACTCAGATCGGCCATACTCCACTTCATGCCATCACCCCCCAAATCGCCCACTGCCAAGCCGCGTCCATCGCGTGGGAAATCGGGAAAGCCGTTGGCTCCGCCATCGGAAACCAGTGCCAGAACGCCTGGCGTGTCTGGCGCGCAGGGCCGTCGCTTCGGGGAATCGCCCCAAGCGATCTTCGACGCGGTGGCGGCAATTGATCCTTTGTTGTTTGCTGCCGCCGACTCTGCGGGGACCCGGCCGCCGGGCGCGTTTCCGGCGCGCCCCACCCTCCCCGCTTTGCGCTCCTCCGGGCCGCTCCCGCCGCGTGCGGGCGACGCGAGTATCGCCGATGGCCTGAACGCGCTGCTGTCGAAGCCGCACGAGCGGTCGGACAAGTTCAAGGAAATCCTCGCGCGCCAGCCGTTGCTCGCCTCGCATCCGATCGTCGCGGGGACGACGCCTGAATACATTCCCCACCGTCCCGAGCGGCCCGAGAAAAGCGAGGGCGGCATTGCGTTCAAGATCGTTTCGGAATTCGATCCCAAGGGCGATCAGCCGGCTGCCATCGCCGAACTGGTCAAGGGCGTCAATCAGGTGGAGCGCAATCAGGTGCTGCTGGGCGTCACCGGCTCGGGCAAGACGTTCACGATGGCGCAAGTGATCGCGGCGACCCAGCGCCCGGCGCTGATCCTGGCACCTAACAAGACACTTGCCGCCCAGCTCTACGGTGAATTCAAGAGCTTCTTCCCCCACAACGCCGTCGAATATTTCGTGTCCTACTACGACTATTATCAGCCCGAAGCCTACGTGCCGCGCACCGACACCTACATCGAAAAGGAAAGCTCGATCAACGAACAGATCGACCGTATGCGCCATGCCGCCACGCGCTCGCTGCTCGAACGCGACGATGTGATTATCGTCGCGTCAGTCTCGTGCATTTATGGTATCGGCTCGGTCGAAACTTACACGGCGATGACGTTCACCGTGCGCAAGGGCGAGCGGCTGACGCGCGATCAGTTGATCGCCGACCTCGTCGCTTTGCACTACAAGCGCAACGACATCAATTTCGTGCGCGGCTCCTTCAGGGCACGCGGCGACACTGTCGAAGTGTTCCCCGCGCACATGGAAGACCGCGCCTGGCGTTTCTCGATGTTCGGTGATGAGATCGAGGCCATCACGGAATTCGATCCGCTGACGGGCCAGAAGGCAGACGACCTGGAACTCGTCAAGATTTACGCTAACTCGCATTACGTCACGCCCAAGCCGACGTTGCAGCAGGCAATCAAGGCCATCAAGTCCGAGCTCAAGGTGCGGCTTGAAGAGCTTTATTCCGTCGGCAAGCTGCTCGAAGCGCAGCGGCTGGACCAGCGCACCACGTTCGACATGGAGATGATAGAAGCGACGGGCTCGTGCGCGGGTATCGAGAACTATTCGCGCTATCTCACGGGCCGCAAGCCCGGCGAACCGCCGCCGACGCTGTTTGAATACCTTCCCGACAACGCGCTGGTGTTCGCCGACGAAAGTCACGTCACCGTGCCGCAAATCGGCGGCATGTTCCGCGGCGACTACCGGCGCAAGGCGACGCTCGCCGAATATGGCTTCCGCCTGCCCTCGTGCATGGACAATCGGCCGATGCGTTTTGAAGAGTGGGACGCCATGCGCCCGCAGTCGGTGTTCGTGTCGGCAACGCCGGGGCCTTGGGAGATGGAGCAGAGCGGCGGCGTATTCGCCGAGCAGGTCATCCGGCCAACGGGGCTGATCGATCCGCCTGTGGAAATCCGCCCAGCGAAATCTCAGGTCGACGATTTACTCGACGAAGTGCGGCAGGTGTCCAAGAAGGGCTATCGCACGCTGGTCACCACGCTGACCAAGCGCATGGCTGAAGACTTGACCGAGTATATGCACGAAAGCGGTATCCGCGTGCGCTACATGCATTCGGACATCGAGACGCTGGAGCGCATCGAAATCCTGCGCGATCTGCGGCTCGGCACGTTCGACGTCCTCATCGGCATCAACTTGTTGCGTGAGGGACTCGACATTCCAGAGTGCGCGCTGGTCGCCATTCTCGATGCCGACAAGGAAGGCTTCCTGCGCTCGGAAACGTCGCTAATCCAGACCATCGGCCGCGCTGCCCGCAACGTCGACGGCCGGGTCATTCTCTACGCCGACAAGATGACCGGCAGCATGGAACGCGCCATTGCCGAAACCAACCGGCGGCGCGAAAAGCAGACCGAGTATAACGTCGCGAACGGCATCACGCCCGAAAGCATTAAGCGCGATATTCAAAACATCATGGCGAGCGTGTACGAGCAGGATCACGTCACGGTCGATGCCGGGCTGGCCGAGTCTGGGGCGTTGATTGGGCATAATCTCACAGCCGTCATCGCCGACATGGAAAAGCGCATGAAGACGGCGGCGGCCGATCTCGAGTTCGAAACGGCCGCACGTCTGCGCGACGAGGTCAAGCGCCTGCGCGTAACCGAGCTAGCCATTTCCGACGATCCCATGGCGCGGCAGACCGAAGTCGAGGAGCGTTCGGGTGGTTATCGAGGCGAGAAGAAGTACGGTGCTGCTGGCAACTTGCCCACGCGGCAGGCGGCCGGCTCCCCGCAGGGGAGTCGCCTGCCGCAAAGCAAAGTGTCGTCGCGCATCCGCAAACCGTCGCTCGATGAGATGGGACCAGGAACGGACCGGCCGGTGCCTGCGCGTGCGCCAACCATCGACCCGCGAACAAAGGCTGGCGCCTTCGGCGAAGGCGTGCGCGGTCCACATAAGCCGACGCTCGACGAAATGGGCCCGCACGCCATGCTGCCCGTGAAGAAGTCCGCTGCGCCTATGCCGTCAAAGCCAGCGCCGCCCACGCGCACCATCGACATCAAAGACACGAGCAAGCCCGCAACCCGCCGTGGCCGTGCGAAGAAGACAGGGCGGCCGGGGGCTTGAAGGACATATGCGATTGCGGTGAAATTCTAAGAAGTCAGTGGACGAATCATGCCCTGCGGTTCACTTGTGGTGACAACCATCGAGTTGGAGTAAGCTAGGCGAAGTTAAGCGATCCTCCAAAGTACGACGATTGCAAGTGAGTTTCTAAAATGATCATCTCCAAACTATCTGTAAAAAATTGGCGCAATTTCCGTTCAATTGAAACGGAGTTGAGCGAACGACAATTTGTCGTTGGGCCCAATGCATCGGGTAAATCAAACTTTTTGGATGTTTTTCGTTTTCTGCGAGATATCGCGAAATCTGAAGGTGGGGGACTGCAGAAAGCTGTTCAAGATCGTGGCGGGATCTCCAAAATAAGGTGTCTTGCAGCCCGGCGGGATCCAGATGTCGAGATTGATATCGAGATGTCGGAGGCCGAAGGCGCCCCAGCTGTCTGGAGATACTCGATTGGCATAAGACAAGAACAACGGGGGTTCAGGCAACCTTTGTTGAGTCATGAGCGGGTGTGGCATGGATCGAGATCGCTATTGAACCGTCCCGATAAGTCGGATGAGCAGGACGTTGAGAGGCTCAAGCAGACACATCTTGAACAAGTCAATGTCAACAAAGAATTCCGCGAAATTGCTCGATTCCTGGAATCTATTACATACCTGCACTTAGT
>JANNUW010000538.1:0-1166 GCA_031414095.1 Hyphomicrobium sp.
TGCAGCGGCGAGTGCAGCGGCGTAGAAGTAACCCCTGTCTCAGGCCGCAGCGATTCTGCGATAGTCTTTCATGCCCAGTGGAGCTCTTGCAAAATGTCGCAGTCCTCGATCAAGGCCGACGCCGTTTCCCGTGCGTTTTTGGCTAGCTTTGCCGCCGCGCGCGGCAGCAAGATGTAGATGGTTTTTGTGCGAAGCGCTAAAAATCACTAAGCATTGTTGTTGGTCCTGACTTTCGGACGGCGAAACAACTGTGTTGGCGGGTGCTCCAGTGACCAGGCGATCGGCTCGATTTCATGCGGTTATTGCCGAGATCGATACGCTTAATGCGGGTGACCCTCGACAGGAAATCTCCGGCGACACCGGCAGACCTCTCGAAACCGTCTATTCAGAGCGGATGACCGCATGTCTATCGCAGGTCTATCCGGACGCCTCCGAGGAATTGAGCATCGCTGCGCGCGCCCAGCATATCTGCCGCTGGCAGATCCCAAGGAGCAACTATCCCGCGGGGCGCGACGGTTACAATTCCTGGCGGGCTGCGTGTCGTGAACATCATGCTGCTCTGACGACAGCGATCATGCACCGACATGGTTACGCGGAGGCGCGAATTGCTCACGTCGCAAAGATCATCAAGAAGGAAGAATTGAAGCGAGATCGCGAAAGCCAAGCCCTCGAAAATATCGCCGCCGCCGTTTTTGCTCAACATTATCTGGGCGCGTTTATCGAAGATCACAAAGACTACGATGAAGAAAAGCTCGTTGGAATTGTTCGCAAGACACTGCGCAAGATGGATGCAGTGGGTCATGCCGCGATTGTCGCGATGCAATTGCCGCCGCACGTGAAGCGCGTTATCGATATCGCTCTGAAATAGTGCATTGCAAGCGACCGGCCGATGCCGATCACCTTTGTCAGGGCCGGAGCGTTATCGAGAATAATCTAGCTGGCCTCGCGTGAGCTGGCTCCCCGGCATCGAGCCCGCAGCTGGTACTGTCGCTCCCGCTCAGCTCGTTGCGTAAGCAAGAAAGGGCAAGCGACGCTATCTGATCTAGATGACCACTACATCCAGATCGCCGACGCCGTCGACATGGCCTTTGAGGTGGTCGCCTTTGTGCACCGCGCCCACACCTGCTGGCGTGCCGGTGAAGATCAAATCGCCGGCTTGAAGCTCC
>JANNUW010000539.1:0-6058 GCA_031414095.1 Hyphomicrobium sp.
ACGCTGAATGATACCATTGCCTTGGCAGTTGCGCTGCATCAAGAGCAGACCGGTTCAAAGGTCGGCACTGAGACGCGGGGCTTGCCAAGCGATGTCGCGCAAGCACTTAAAGTCTGCGTCTATAGGGTGGTACAGGAATCCCTGTCGAACGCCTACAAGCACGGTCGGGGCGCACAACAGAACGTGGCGGCCTATATGGACAAACAGCTTGTCGTTGTGATCTCTGACAAAGGGCCAGGATTTGACCCGGCAATCGTCAGCAAAGATGGCCTGGGGCTGACGGGTATGCGTGCGCGCGTTGAGGCTCTGGGCGGAACCCTATCAATCGTTTCGGCGCCTGGGCATGGCACTCAGATCACGATCCGGATCGATGCAGAGAAATAACAAGATAGGGGCTAAGGCCATGACCAAGAAGTCTAGGGTTGTGGTTGTCGATGATCATCCTGTGGTTCGCCGGGGAATTGCCGCGACGTTTGCCGACGAGGCTGACTTCGAAGTCGTTGGCGAAGGAGCGTCCGCCGATGACGCGATCAAACTGGCTCACGACAAACGGCCAGACCTTATTTTGCTCGACGTGACCATGCCCGGCGGCGGCGTCGAAGCGGCAGGCTCGATAGCAAAATCGCGATCAGAAACATCGATACTCATGTTGTCGATCCGCGAAGATCTGACAACGGTTCGGGCAGCACTCCGGGCTGGCGCGCATGGCTACATTTCCAAGGGCGTTTCAGGCGACGACCTGGTCGCTTCCGCGCGCCGCGTCTTGGCCGGTGAGCGCTATGTCAGCCCGGAGCTGGGCGCCCGCCTTATTGCTGAAGATGTTCCTGGTCACCTCGAAGACGCTTCAAGCCGTGTCACGCTCAGAGCGGCTCTCACACAGCGCGAGCGCCAAGTTTTCGATCTGCTCGGAGAGGGTCTCAGCAACCAAGAGATCGCCGATCGCGTGGGGCTGACTGAAAATACGATTAAACACTATATGACGCCGTTGCTGCATAAACTTGGCGTGCGCAACCGCACCGGAGCAGCGCTTCTTGCGCGCAAACGCACCGCCTTTTCTGGCGAAGCCTGAGGCGTTAAGAACTAAGAACCTAGTGAGTCTGTCAAATAACCAGACCATAGTCTGATTTCTTTCCTAAAAAAATATAATACTTTAGTGTTTATCAGGGATTAGACGCTGCGCTGGCACGCCGATGCCCGGTCAATACTCTAAGGCAAGTCCTGCCATCACCGCCCGTTTGAAACTCTGTTTCAGCCCACTGATCAGCTTGCGGCATCTGTCCGTGAGTAGCGAGCAGCCGTGTGTTTTTTTGAGGAGTCGCCCCCCAATGCTAAAGTCAACGATGCTCACCGCAGAGCCGACTGAACGCGATGCAGCGCCGGGGGCGACTAGAGGCGGCGACTGCGATCTGATCGCACAGACCCTCCATACCCAGCCCGTGCGCGAGTTGGATGATCGATCGTCCAATGGCGTATGGAAGCCCTCAAGCTATGTGATCTGGGTCTATCCTCCCGATGCCCCGCCCCCAAATTCCCGGCTTCCAAGTGCCCGGCGTGCAGGTCATTGCCACTGACCTCCAGGCTACCGGCCAACAATCTGAATTCAACAGCCAATTGATCAACTGCAATTTAAGTGTGGAGTTGCCGTCATGACCACCCAATATAAGCTCAAGCCTTTCGTCCTCAATGGCAGCGACCTGAAGTTCATTCTTGATCAGGTCAGCTTCAACCCGCTGTTTGATGCGCAGGGCAATGCCGTCGTCAACTGGAATGGCATCACGCCGATCTATGATGGCTTTGGCAACCAGATCGATACGGGCGTGCTGAGCGGCCAGGCCGCACTTGATGTTTTCGGTCCGGGTTATGCGTCGGTGACGGCCGCGCAAGGCATCCGCGACGTCACCGGCAATCACAACAATCTGACTGGCGTTCATGCCAACTGGGGCGCGGTTGATCAGCCTTTCCTGCGCGAAGTCGCCGCCAATTTCACAGGCTATGTGGCGCCGCAGGCAGGCGGCTACTACCTGACCAACAACGGGGGGTTGGATTCAAACCCATACACACTCGCGCTCGATCCGTTCAGCACGACCAGCAGCGACTACACCACTACGGTCAATGCGACTGCAAATGACGGCAATGCCAATACGAGTGATACGCTGACGGCGAGCGGGCTCTATGCGCATCAACAGAATGTCGTCGACTACACGGCGCGCATGGTCTCTCTCACCGTCACAACCGGCGGCGTCACATTCGCGCTCGATGTCGATGGGCACATTGCACACGATACCAATGGCCAAGCGATCGTGACTGACTATGGACTGCTGCAAGATCTTGGGCAAATCGACTACCAGGACCCCTTGAGCGGCGAATACTTCATTGGTCAAGAGAACCCCGGCGTCGCGCCTACGAATAGCTGGTTTGCAATCTTCGGCCAGTTCTTCGACCACGGCCTCGATAAACTCAATTCGGGCGGCCAAGGCACGACAATCAAGATCGCGCTGGCAACAGACGACCCGCTCTATGGCGTGCTTGGGCCCGACGGCCAGCCCGTCACATCCATTACAATCAGCCGCGCCACAATTGCCGGTGCCGATAGCAACGGCGATCCGAACTACATCAACCACACTTCGCCGTTCATCGACCAGAGCCAGACCTACGGCTCTACTGCGCAGATCACCAACTTGCTGCGCGAGTGGATCTCGACTGACAACGGCGGCACCTATCACGCGGGCATAGAACTGTTCGACGGCCACACGCTCGCCGACCAATGGGTTCGCAAATACGAGTCCGACGGTCCCGATGGCCAATTGACCGACCAGACTTTACCGACGCTCGACGAGCTGCGGTTGCATCTCGTTGAAACCGGCCGTGATGATCTTTCGTGGCAAGACGTATTGAACTACCGCAACCGGGATGCGGTTAGCGGCGATGTTGCGACGGGAGCAGGCGCTGGCAACTCAGGCCAAGCACTACTGCTCGACATGAACCCGCATTTCGACAGTGCACACATTTCGCAGGGCGCGCTTGATGCGCTCAATACGGCCGCAAGCCAGACCTTTACGTATGGAACTCTGTCGTATGGCGCTCTCATTGCTAATGGCTGGGTTAATCCGTCAACGAATCTCATCAATACAAGCTTGCCATCCTACCTGGGTGGCACACCGGTCTCTGCCGAAATACAGAGCGCGGTCAACGAGATTCTTCTGCAGTCGGTCGGCGACCACTACATTGCGGGCGACGGGCGCGTGAATGAGAACTTCGGCCTCACCACCATCCATCACGTCTTCCACGAAGAGCACAACTATCAGGTCCAAAATCTGCAAACTGCAATTTATGCGGAAGATGCAGCAAGCGGCAGCGCGAGCCATGATGTTTTGCATCAATGGCAAGTCAATACCGGCACAACCGACGCCAGCGGCAACTACATCTACGTCAACGATGCCGGAGCGGCCGACGACGTTGTTGCCTGGGACGCCGACAAACTGTTCAACGCCGCCAAGCTCGTCGTTGAGATGGAGTATCAGCACGCGGCCGTCGACCAATATGCACGCACCGTGACGCCGCGCATCCAAGAATTCGTTGGTTATTCGTCGGGCATCGATCCAACGATTTCACTCGAATACTCACAAACTGCCTTCCGCTTCGGTCACTCGACCATCCGCGATACCATCGACGTCATTGATCCGTCCGGCTGGTTCACCGGACAAGTCACCAAATATGCACTCGAAGCGGCGTTCCTCAATCCGCAAGCCTTCGCCACTGAGGGACCAGCCGGTATTACGCTGGGCCTTGCGCATCAGCAGATGAATGAGATTGACGAGTTCATCACGCCCGCACTCAACCAGGGCTTGCTCGGCCAGCCGCTCGATCTTGCCGCCATCAACATCGCGCGTGGCCGTGATCTGGGCATCCCGACGCTGAATGAGTTCCGCGAGAAAATCGGCCTGACGACCTACGCAAGCTGGGCCGACTTCGGCGCCAATATGGTTCATCCCGAATCACTCGTCAATTTCATTGCCGCCTATTCGTTCGACGGCGACACGGCCCGCGCACAGGACATCCTTGATTTCGTTGATGGGGTCATTGGCGTCAGCGCCTTCGGCTATACGCTCAACGAGGCGATCGCGTTCCTCAATAACGACTCCGCGTCTCCCGTTGCCGGTGCCTATGACTTTAACAAAATCGACACCTGGCTCGGCGGCCTCGCCGAAGCGCATGTGCCGGGCAGTTTGCTGGGCGAAACCTTCGACACCGTGTTCACGGCGCAAATCCAAAGCCTAATGGATGGCGACAGGTTCTATTACCTCTATCGCCTGGTCAACCAGCAGTTTGGCGAGGAGGTCAATAACGGTCAGTTCAAAGACATCGTCGAGCGCAACACGGGCCTCGAACACTTGAACGGCAGCATCTTTGCCTATGCCGACAAGTACTATGATTTCTCGATGAATGCCGCATCGAATGCCGGCACAGAGCACAAGTATGGCCAGATTATCGCCGCCAATGCAGCGCTCAATGGCGGCAACGGGGTTGGTATTTTCTCAGACGGTGGCGCTGGCATGGCTAGCAACGGCGCCATCGTCAACATCGGCGGCATCGCCTATGTCCGCGATATTCGCGCTGAGCTTGATGCAACCCTTGTGCATCCCCTCGAAGGCACGCCAACATCGGGCGCTGGCTCGCACGAAGTCCTCGTCGGCACCGACAGCGTCGACTACATTCACGCCCGTGGTGGTGACGACACCATCTACGGCGAAGGCGGCGACGACCAGATCTTTGGCGATGGCGGTGTTGACCGACTCTATGGCGGCGATGGCGCCGACATCATCGACACAGGCGAAGGTCCTGACCTTGCCGACGGTGGAGCTGGCGACGACATCATCTATGGCCGCGGCTCAGGCTCGGAAGTCGGCGGCTTCGATCAGCTCGTCGGCGGCTCTGGCAACGACAAGATCTACGGCGGCGAAGGCATCGACAAATTGTCGGGCGGCTCGGGCGACGACCAGATCTGGGGCGACGCCAATTCGGGTACGGCCTTCTCGACGCCTGTCATCAACAACTGGAACACCGATCCCTTCACCCACGGCGGCGATGGCAACGACTACATCGACGGCGGCGGCAGCGGCGATAACCTCTACGGCGACGATGGCGACGATTACGTCTACGGCAACAACGACCAGGACATCGTCTCAGGTGGTCAAGGCGACGATATTCTGCGGCCTGGCCTGCCGTCGTCAGCGGCCGGTGGCGGCCCTGACGAAGTGCTCGGCGGCGATGGCTTCGATGATTCGGGGTATGGCGGCAAAGCCGGCTTCGACGTCATGGACCTCAGCGATTATGCAGCATCAGCGGTTGGGGTTACGATTGACTTCGATACCCAGGCTAATCCAGTAATCGCCATTGATGGCTCCGTGCCGTTCCCGGCCTGGACCCAAGTCGAAGGCGTGGTTGCCACCCAGAACAATGACATTATCATTGGTGATGACGTGGCCGTTGATGTGCTGGACACTAAGTCCGTGACCGGCAACTGGCTGATCGGCGGCTCTGGCGACGACACGATTACCGGCGGCGGCGGCAACGACATTATCGTCGGCGACAGCATCCGGCTTGATAGCCTAATCGGTAGCTATTCCGGCGGCTATGGCAACACGCTTGCCGACGGCACAACACATCGTGCAACTGGCGCGTTGACGGGCGGCCTGATCGCGGGGGTCAATGACACCATCGCCGGCACGGCCTATGACTTTGATAAGCATTTTACAGAATTCCTGAAGACCGAAATCTTCAAGGACTTCGTGCTTGGCGATACCGGGACGGCTGGTTTCGATACCGCGGTGTTTACGGGGAACCGGCAAGACTACGGCATCAGCGCCGTTACGGCCGATGGCATTACGGCCTACCAAATTGCCGACGCTGTTGCCGGCCGCGATGGTACCGATGTCGTCGCCGGCGTCGAGACCTTAAGGTTCAGCGGCACAATCAATGCCACCACCGTTGAAAACGTCACTGCAACCGGCGTGGTGATGACTGGTGTTGGCCTGACTTCGTATACCCTGGCGGGTGC
>JANNUW010000540.1:0-2392 GCA_031414095.1 Hyphomicrobium sp.
AATAAATTACCCGAATGAGTGGGGCGGCGTTGCCGCATTGACGCTAAGGGCATGTTCGCGCCTGCGGTCTACTCGGCGTGCGCGATCACAATAAAATGACGCCAGGCGGGTAGGGTGCGATGAGCAACCCTCACGGCCGCATGGGGAGCCAGGTTCGGGAACAAACGCCGGATGAAAAACAAGGTCATTACCGCCGCCGAAGCCATTGCCCTCGTCAGCGACGGCGACGTGGTGTGCACCACCGGATTTGTCCAAAGTTGCATTCCCGAAGCGCTTCACGCGGCACTCGAAAAGCGCTTTGTCGACACGGCCGCCCCGCGCGATCTGACACTCATCATGTGCGCGGGCGCTGGCGACAGTAAGGGTTTGGGGACGGGCCGGCTGCATCACGAAGGTTTGCTGTCGCGCGTCATTGCTGCCAATTTCGGACGCATGCCCAAGGTGGCCGCGGCTGCCCAGGCCAACAAGATCCAGGGTTATAATCTTCCCCAGGGTGTGATTTCCAAACTCTACCGCACCTGCGCCTCGGGCCAGCCCGGACTTTTTTCAAAGGTCGGCCTGCATACCTACGTGGATCCGCGTTTGGGTGGCGGCAAGGTCAACGCGGTGACAACCGAAGACATCGTCAAGCTCGTCGAAGTCGAGGGCGAGGAGTGGCTGTTTTACAAGGCCACCAAAATTGATGTCGCCCTCATTCGCGGCACCAGTGCCGATCCGTCCGGCAACATCAGCATGGAAAAAGAGTGCCTGACGCTCGACGTACTGGCCCAAGCCATGAGCGCGCACAGCAATGGCGGCATCGTCATCGCGCAGGTCGAACGCATTGTCGAACACGGCTCGATCCGGCCCAAGGACGTCAAGGTGCCGGGCATTCTGGTCGACTGCGTCGTGGTCGCGGGCGATCCCGAAATGCACCGCATGAACTACGGCGTCATGCACGACCCGGCACTGTCCGGCGAAGTGCGTGTGCCCGTTGATGCCATGCCCAAGATGGAACTTGACGAGCGCAAGATCATCGCGCGGCGCGCCGCATTCGAATTGCCTTTGAACGGCGTCATCAATCTGGGTGTCGGCGCGCCCGACGGCGTCGCCTGCGTTGCCAACGAAGAGAAGGTGACGCCCTATATCACCATGACGACGGAGGCGGGCGCCATCGGCGGCGTGCTCGCCGGCGGGTCGAGCTTTGGCGCTTCTGCCAACGCGCACTCGATCATCGACCAGAACCAGATGTTCGATTTCTACCACGGCGGCGGCCTCGATCTGACGTGCCTCGGCATGGCCGAGTGCGACGAGCACGGCAACGTCAACACCAGTAAGTTCGGCGGCCGCTTGAATGGCTGCGGCGGCTTCATCGACATTTCGCAGAATGCCCGCGCTGTGGCGTTTGCCGGCACCTTCACGGTTGGCGGCCTCGAGGTTGCCATCGAAAACGGCGCGCTTCGCATCGTCAAGGAAGGCCGCTCGCGCAAGTTCGTGAAGAACGTCGAGCAGATTACCTTCAGCGGCAAGTTCGCTGGCTCGCGGTCGCAGCCGGTCATTTATGTGACCGAGCGTTGCGTGTTTCAGTTGACGCCAGTGGGCCTGGAGCTCATCGAGGTGGCGCCCGGCATCGATATCGAGCGCGATATTCTGGCTCACATGGATTTCAAGCCGATCATCAACAAGCCCGTGCCGATGGATGCGCGCATCTTCATCGACGCGCCGATGGAGCTGATGTCGGAATTGTTAAATCTCAAACTGTCCGACCGCGTCAGCTACGATGCCGATCGCAACATTCTGTTTCTCAACCTCGAAGGCTGGAGCGTGCGCAAGAAGGCCGACGTGGACGACCTGAAAAAGGTGTTGGTCGAGGCGTGCGTCAAGGCCGGCAAGCGCGTCAACTCGGTGGTCAATCACGACGGCTGCCGGATCGCGGAAGATCTCTATGAGCGCTACGCCGACATGATTGAATACATGGTCGAGCATCATTACGCGACGACCACGCGCTACACGACGAGCGCCTTCATGCGCTTGAAGATGCAGGAAGCCTTGAGCAAGCGCGGCCTCGCCCCGCATATCTTCGAACGCGCCGAAGACGCCCACGCGTTTTTGGAGAACGCAGGGTAGCGGGAATCACGACTTTTATAAGCCTGGACGTGACCTTGGCCGTGACCCCGGACGGCGCTGCTAACGCCGCCCCGTCCGGGGACGCAAGGATTGGGGGATGTGCGATGTGCGAGTGCTGAGAATTACTAAACGTCTGCGTTCCCGGCCAAGCACGCGTTAGCGTGCATTGAGCCGGGGCCGCGTCCCTCGTAGCCTGGACGAGACCCCGGCTCGGCGCGGCTTATGCCGCCCCGTGCGGGGACGCAGGAGTTGGGGGGCGGTGTGCGACGTACAAATGCTGAGAATT
>JANNUW010000541.1:0-2489 GCA_031414095.1 Hyphomicrobium sp.
ACCTGCCCGAACCAGCTATGGGTCGCCGACATCAAACGCCTGCTTTGGAATGTGCGCGCAAGGCGGTCCTCCCCGGATGGGACCTTAATCCGGCCGCCCGCAGCGGCACAACGTTTGGAGAGCCGATGCCGGTTCGGCCGTCACGATGCGATCCTGACCCAAGATGCGCCGCTCCATCTCTGCCGCGTCGACTGCCCCCGATCATGCAGGCCGACTGGCAGCATTTTGTCGGATCAACGAACCAGCGCCACACCAACGTGATCGTGAAGCGGTTGAAAAAGGCCGAGCGCGATAGCAAGACGTTGCACGAAGCAGGATGGCAGGTTTTGCTGCTCGTCTGACTGCTGGCATGGCCGACCCGTTCGTTTTGCTGCCAGGGAGCGCGATCGGTCTTTGCTACATGGCCGGCATGGCCTTCGCGACGCTCGGCATTATTGGTAGCCGCGCTTGGCGGCGTGAGCACGGCATTTTCCGAGGCCATGCTTGATATCGGAAACGAAACGCACACGCTGTATGTCTCTCTGCTTGGAGTTGGTTGTGCGACAATAGCCTGGGCCTTACTCGGTTGTCTGTTCACGCGCCGGTCGACGCGAACCAAGGTCCTTCCCGACGACAAGTGCCAGACATCAATCCAGTAGGCATCACGTGTCGTGCCCCCTCGATGCGGAAGGACTCGCGAATATGGCTACTGAGAGAAACACGAGTATAGTGAAATCGCCTTACCCACCAGGATCAAAGATACACGTACGTTCGGAGACACCATGCGCTTGATCGTCATGCCCGGAGATGGCATTGGACCGGAGATTACTGCTGCAGCATTGGTTGTTGCCGAGGCCGCAAGCCGACGCTTCGGGCTCGACCTCGCATACGACCACGAGGATGTCGGATTCGTGAGCTTGGAGAAGCACGGCACGACGCTGCGACCGGCCGTGCTTGAAAGGGCAAAGTCCTACGACGGCATCATCCTTGGCACGCAGTCGCACGCCGACTATCCGCCCCGGGACAAGGGCGGTCGCAACATCTCGGCAAGCTTTCGGGTCGGGCTTGATTTGTTTGCCAACGTCCGGCCCGCGCGCACCAGAAACGGCGTACCGCATAACATGCGTCAAGGGCGCACGATGGACCTGGTGATCATGCGCGAGGCGACGGAAGGCTTTTATGCTGATCGCAACATGGCCCGGGGCATTGGCGAGTGCATGCCGACGCCGGATCTCGCGCTCGCCACCCGAAAGATCACGCGCCATAGCAGTGAGCGGATCGCAAGAGCTTCATTCGAGCTGGCACGGACGCGCCGCAAGAAAGTGACCGCAATTCACAAGGCTAATTGCTTCCACATGACAGACGGGCTGTTTCTCGAAGCCGTGCATCATGTGCATAAGGAATTTGCGGACATTGTCCTCGACGATCTGCTCGTAGACGCCTCGACCGCGCACATCGTGAAATCTCCGGAGCGCTTCGACGTTTTGTGCTGCACTAATTTCTTCGGAGACATTTTGTCCGATCTCGCCAGTGAACTGGCGGGCGGCCTAGGTCTCGCAGGCTCGATGAACGCAAGTTCGACGCACTGCTGCGCCCAGGCGCAGCACGGTTCGGCACCAGACATCGCCGGCAAGAACATCGCCAACCCGACATCGATGATCCTGTCGGTTGCCATGCTGCTCAACTGGATGGGCACGCGTTACCACAAGCCGGCCTTTCACACTGCGGCTGCCGCCATGGAGACGGCAATCGACACTGTCCTCGCCGATCCGAAGTCACGCACGCTCGATCTCGGCGGTACCATGAACTGCGATGCCTTCGGCCGCCGCGTCGCGTCCATTGTCGCCCCGTGAACCAAAAGAGTGCGCACGAAACGCACCGTCACCTGCATTCCTAGGAGGAAACCATGCAACTCTCTCGTCACCCTGTTCTTGCGCTTATTGCATCGGCAGGCTTAGCCGTCGCGTCCCTACCCGTCATGGCCCAGTCGGTTCCGGCCGGCTATCCGGCCAATTATGCCGACGTCATCGCCGCGGCGAAGAAGGAAGCGAAGCTGACGGTCTACACTTCGACCGATGCGGCGCAGGCGA
Source organism: Hyphomicrobium sp. (assembly GCA_031414095.1). GTDB lineage: Bacteria > Pseudomonadota > Alphaproteobacteria > Rhizobiales > Hyphomicrobiaceae > JANNFX01. The sequence goes on from JANNUW010000541.1 coordinate 2,070, forward strand.
AGGGTCTGCTCGATGCCTTCAAGAAAACGTACCCCGGCATCGATATCGACTGGAACGACCTCGGCACCAACAATTCGTACAATCGTGCGATCAGCGAAGCAGCAGCGGGGCAAGTCACTGCCGACCTCGTTTGGACAAGCGCGATGGACCTCCTGGTCAACCTTGTCGAAAAGGGGTTGACCGCTCCGATCACGACACCAGAGGACGCTGCAATTCCGACCTGGGCCAAGTACAAAGGCCACGCTTTCGGCACCTCTATCGAGCCGGCGGCGATCATTTACAACAAGACACTGTTTCCGGCTGATGCTGTCCCAAAAACGCGCGCCGACCTGATTAGGGTGCTCCAAGAACGCAAGGAGGCCTTGAAAGGCAAGGTCGCAACTTTCGATCCGGAAAAGTCGGGCATGGGCTTTCTGTGGT
>JANNUW010000542.1:0-2486 GCA_031414095.1 Hyphomicrobium sp.
CGGATCAGCAGGGCTGTGCCAGAAACACCACCGACGCAGGCGTCCAGCAATGCGCGGAACTGCGCAATCTCGGATCGACGTCCAACCAAGGCATTAGCTTCCGGTGCTGAGCTTCTCGCACCTGTCAGTCGCCAGGCCTCGACGGGATTGCCAACTCCTTTCAGCGCCAGTGGCCCCAAGGGTTCGTATGAGAGGACATGATTTGTCGCCATACAGACCGCGTCGGAAACCAGCGTTTCTCCGCTGATGGCTTTCTCCAGTAGCCGTGCTGCGATGTTGGCAGCCTCGCCAGTGACGGTATAGCCGCGATGGTGTTGGCTTCCCACCGAACTCGCAATGACTTCACCGGTCGCGATACCAATATGAACAGCCAAGGCGGAAGGCAGGCCGGACGCGAGTTGCGGGACGGAGGTCTGTATCTCCAAAGCAGCGCGCACGGCCCGCTCGGTATCATTGCCCCGGGCGAGGGGTGCTCCGAACAGCGCCATCGCTGCGTCACCGATGTGCTTGTCGATCGTCCCGCCAAAGCGCTCGACGATCGCATCAACGAGTGCAAAGAAACGCTCCAGCAAGGCATGCACATCTTCGGGATCCAACATTGAAGAGAGATGCGTATAGCCGACCAGGTCGCAGAACAACACGGTAACCGGACGACGATCTCCCTCTGGATCGACATTCCGCCTAGGTTTGTTCGCCCCACCCTTTTCGTTAGCAAGCAAGTGACCGCAGCCGCCGCAATAGCGCTCAGCCGCCTCGTTGGGAAAGCCGCATCTCTCGCAGAGTACGGGCAACGAAGCGCCGCAGGACGCACAGAATCGGCGTCCCGCCCGGTTCTCAAGTTCGCATTTTGTGCACCGCAAAGCATCGGACTCCGCTTTTTTTTGAGATGATGAGCTCGAGTCTCAAACACTGCAAGGAGATCGGCGCTGGCGGAGCGCTCTATCTCGACTGAATTGCCGTCGCGGAGCTGCATGGGTGCCATCAAGATCGCTGACCGCCAAAGTCTGCTGGCCCGAGGCTGCCAGTCTGTCACGGGTTCGACGTCGACGTGATCGGGGGTTAAGCTGTCGACCAATTGCTGTTCGACAGCTGGTGAGGGTGAGCTTCCGGAATGCTGTGGTGGTGCGCACGTCGATGTTGACCCAAAGCACGCATCGTTGCCCACCACTACGACGGCCACTGCTTGTCCCCCGACAACTGACGCAGTCTTTGCGCAAGGTGGCAGTAAAAAACGGCATGATTGCCCAAGCGGCTAACGGGAAAGAATGTGTGGCAGCGTGCCCGATTGGATGCTCCACATTGCTGCGGTCAAAGTCGCGACCGACAGCGCTGTGCCCAGCAAAACCACGCCAGAGGCCTCTTCAATCCAGGTGTCGTAATGACGCGCGAAGACATAGACGGTCAGAGCCGGCGGTAGCGCCGCCATCAGAATGGCCGCATTCACCCATGCGGTGCTGAATGGCCCGAACAGCTGCAACAAGAACAACACTACTATTGGATGAATCACGAGTTTTGCAACAACTAGAATTGGCAGAACTTTCGAGACTCGTGTCACCGGACGCAACGCCACCGTAACGCCCAATGCGAACAGCGCGCAAGGCGCGGCAGATGTGTAGAGAAACTGCAGCAGACGCTCGACTGCTATTGGAAGTTCAATTCGTGCCGCTGCTGAGGCGATGCCGAGACCAGCCGCGATGAGCAACGGATTCAAAACGACCCCGTTCGCGGCTTGACGCAAGGCGCGACCAATACCAGACGCATTTTCCCCGCCGAATGACATCAGCAGAGGAACTAAAGCGAACACAAGTAACGCGTCAAAACAGAAGATGAGAGCAACCGGTACGGTGGCGTCGGGACCAATTGCAGCGAGCGCGAGGCCGGGTCCCATATATCCGACATTGCCGAAGCCGCCGGCCACGCCAGATAATGTTGCTTTCGCCAAATTGCCACCGTAAGCGATCAGACCAACAAACAGAGACACAGCGAAGACGCTCGAGGTAGCCAGCGCCGTGGCTTTGATGAAATTCCATTGAGCCAGTTGCTCGAACGGCGTCTTCGCAAGGATGCGAAAGAAGAGTGCAGGTAGCGAAATATAGAGGATAAAAAAGCTCATCCATGCCAGTCCCTGGTCGGGAAGCCTTTTGAGCTTGCCGCACGCGAAACCGATGAAGATAAGTCCGAAATAAGGAAGGGCGAGGTTGAGAATCTCCAGGGACGTCCTCCGCTACCACTACCTGCAGTGTATCCGCTCTATTGCCGCGATACGCCGCCTCAGGCTGAATGGGTTCACAACTTAGACCTCACATCACGCGAAACGTCGGAATAGCCAGGGTTCGAGACGTGTTAGCTTTCATCATAGACGCAACGCCACTCTACCTGTTTGGGGGATGTCCCGGTCTCTGTTGAACTTCGAGCCGATGCCGCTGCTTAACTATCAAGGTATTCATTACCTCCCGCGGCAGCAAGGCCGCGATCGTGGAGCTCTG
>JANNUW010000543.1:0-5162 GCA_031414095.1 Hyphomicrobium sp.
CCGCCTTCCGGCGCGACGACGTGCGCTCGAGCGAGGCTGGCCTCAAGTATTTTGTCCTCGGCGCGCTATCGTCGGGCATGCTGCTTTACGGCGCGTCGCTGATTTACGGATTTACGGGCACGACGAGCTTCCCCGTTATCGCGAGCGTCGCCACATCGGCAGCGTCGGCCAATATCGGCCTCATTGTCGGTCTCGTGTTTCTGATGGTCGGATTGGCATTCAAGGTCTCGGCCGTGCCCTTCCACATGTGGACGCCCGACGTTTATGAAGGCGCGCCGACGCCCATCACCGGCTTCTTTGCCACCGCCACAAAGCTTGCCGCTATGGGCTTGCTGATCCGCGTTGTGGCGGGCGCGTTCCCGGGGTTTGCCGTGCAATGGCAGCAGATCGTCATTGTGCTCAGTGTGGCGTCGATGCTGCTCGGCGCGTTCGGCGCCATCGGGCAAACCAATATCAAGCGGCTGATGGCGTATTCCTCGATCGGCAATATCGGCTTTGCGCTGGTCGGGCTTGCGGCGGGCACGCAAGCCGGCATCCAATCCGTCCTCATTTATCTTGCCGTCTATCTCGCCATGACGCTCGGTGTGTTCGCGTGCGTGCTCGCCATGCAGCGCAACGGCGAACCGGTCGAAGATATCGCCGAGCTTTCCGGATTGCATGCCCACAACGGTAAACTCGCGTTCGCGCTTGCCGCGCTGATGTTTTCGTTTGCCGGCATCCCTCCGCTCGCCGGTTTTTTCGGGAAGCTTTATGTCTTCCAGGCCGCGGTCAACGCCAATCTCCTGTGGCTCGCGGTTGTCGGCGTGGTCGCCAGCGTGGTCGCGGCCTTCTATTATATCCGCATCATCAAGGTGATTTACTTTGACGAAGCGCGTGCGCCTTTCAGTCCGGCGGGCAGTGGCGTGTGGGCCGTGATCGCAGCATCCATGATCGCTGTCTTGCTGTTCGTTGCCGGTGGCAGCGGCGTGATCGACGCCGCCATGGCGGCTGCAAATTCGTTCAAGCTTTAAGACTTAGAGGCAAGTGAGACGCGATGGCCGAATCCTTAGCGTCGCAAGGTCACCCGCCGCCCGCTGTTGTCCATCTCGCCACTGTCGATTCGACCAACGCGCACGCCATGCGGCTGGTGGCGGCCGGTGAGCGCGGCCCACTATGGATATTGTCGGATACGCAAACGGCAGGCCGCGGCCGGTCAGGCCGCTCCTGGACATCGCAGCCGGGAAATCTTTTGGCGAGCTTTCTGACGGCGCTGCCGGGCAACCCTGCTCGTGCCTATCAAATCTCTTTGGTGACGGGCGTTGCCGTGGCCGAAACGATCAAAGCCCTCCTGCCTGAGGCTCATCGCCACGAACTGCGCCTCAAATGGCCAAACGACATTCTCCTTGGCCGCGCCAAAGCCGGGGGCATTTTGGTCGAAAGTACGCAAATTGCCGGCGGCGATTTGGCTGCCGTGATCGGCATCGGGCTCAATTTGGTGTCCCATCCGCCCGATGAGGCGTGGCAAACCGCCCATTTGGGGGCATTTGGGGCGATGCCACAGCCGATTGCTGTGCTATCAGAGCTTGATTATCGCTTGAATCGTTGGCTGTCCCTCTGGTCAGGGGGCTCAGGTTTTGCCGCGGTCCGCGACGCTTGGATATCGTCTTCCGGTTCCCGGGGCGAGCGTCTCAGAGTTAAGGCGGGAACGGGATTTTTTGAGGGGACCTTTCAAGGTCTCGACCAGGACGGCGCGTTGATTCTGGCCGACGACGCCGGTATTCAGCACACATATAATTATGGGGACGTAACGCTGGTCGGCTGACCATCATCGGTTTAAGCGGGCACCGCTTGAAGCGAGATGTGGCGCCGGACGACATGGAGACAATTGCAACGATGGCCGATCAGAAGACGCAAATGAAACGCGGTGCGACGGAAAGCGAGCTGGTTTTCCTGGCGCTCGGCGGCTTGGGCGAGATTGGCATGAATGCTTATCTCTACGGTTACGGGCCGCCCGACGCGCGCCAGTGGTTGATGGTCGATTGCGGCATCACCTTTCCCGAAGGCGAGTTCGATCCTGGCATCGATGTGATTTTGCCGGATTTGCGGTTTATCGAAGCCGAGCGCGCGGCGCTGACCGGGCTCGTCATCACGCACGCCCACGAAGATCACATTGGCGCCGTGCTCGAGCTCTGGTCGCGCCTGCGCTGTCCGGTCTATGCGACGCCGTTCACGGCGGGCATGCTGCGCGCCAAGCGCGACGAGTACGGCGGCGCGCGCGACATGCAGGTGAAGATCATTCCGGTGGGCGGGCGCTTCACGACAGGGCCGTTCGATGTCGAATTCGTCACCATGGCCCATTCGGTGCCCGAAACCAGTGGGCTCGCCATCCGCACGCCCGCGGGTCTGGTGTTCCACACGGCCGACTGGAAACTCGACGCTACGCCCTACATCGGCATTCCACCCAACGAGAAGCGTTATCAGGAACTCGGCGACGAGGGCGTGCTGGCGCTCGTCTGCGATTCGACCAACGCCATGCGCGATGGCCGCTCGCCATCGGAAACCGAGGTCGCGATCTCGATTGCTGACATCATCAAGAAGGCGCCGAACCGCGTGATCGTGACGACGTTTTCGTCGAACGTCGCGCGTATCAAGGCCGTGGGCGACGCCGCGCGTGCCGCCGGGCGAAAGCTCGTAGTCGCCGGCCGGGCCTTGCACCGGGTCATCGATGTCGCCATCGACACCGGCTATCTGCCCGACACGTTCACTTACGTTGATCAGCGCCAGTTCAGCTATCTCGACCGTAAGGACATCGTCTGCTTGTGCACGGGCAGCCAAGGCGAGCCGCGTGCCGCTCTGGCGCGCGTCGCCGAGAACGAGCACCCCGATATCAAGCTGACCAAGGGCGACCTTGTTATTTTTTCGTCGCGCACCATTCCGGGCAACGAAAAGGAAGTCGGGCGCATCCTGAACGGCCTCGTGCTGCAGGGCTGCGAACTTCTGACCGACGGTGAAGCGCTGGTTCATGTCACGGGTCATCCGCGGCGCGACGAGTTGCGTCAGATGTACGCCTGGACGCGGCCGAAAATTGCGGTGCCCATGCACGGCGAAGCGCGCCACCTGAAGGCGCACGCGACATTGGCCGCGCAGTGCGGGGCGGGCAAAGTCTACCCGATGATCAACGGCGAAGTGCTGCGCTTGGCCCCAGGTCAGCCCAAGATCATCGATGACGCGCCGGTCGGCCGCCTGTTCCGCGACGGACGGTTGATCGTTCCCAGCGACGAAGGTCCGGTCAAAGACCGGCGCAAGCTTGCGGCCGTGGGCATGGTTATCGTGACGCTCGTGCTGTCGCGCCGCGGCGAAGTAATGGCCGAGCCGCAAGTCGTGCTCGACGGGGTGCCGTCAGCCGATGCCAACGGCGAGCCGATGCGCGATCTTGTCATGTCGGCGCTGGAAGGCACCCTCAAGAGCATGCCACCGGCGCGCCGCAAGGACACGGCCGCGCTCGAAGATTCGATCAAGCGGGCGGTGCGCGCGGCTATTGCCGATGCCTGGGGCAAGAAGCCCATTGCCAAGATCTTGATCTCTGTGGTCGATCAGGGTCAATAAGGCGGACATCGCGCGCCCGCCGCGCCTTTCGCGGACGCCACGCACAAACGACAAGGACGGACAGCATATGATCGGACGCCTGAACCACGTGGCCATTGCCGTGCGCGACCTGAAAGCCGCGGTTGCGACTTATAAAAACTCGCTCGGCGCCGTGATTACCGAACCGCAGGCCGAACCTGACCATGGCGTGACCGTTGTGTTCGTGACGCTGCCCAATACGAAAATCGAATTCCTCGAGCCGTTGGGTGAGAATTCTCCGATCGCCAAGTTTCTCGATAAAAACCCCGACGGCGGCATTCACCATATCTGCTATGAGGTCGATGACATCATTGCCGCCCGCGACCAGCTCAAAGCACAGGGCGCGCGCATTCTGGGCGACGGCACGCCCAAGATCGGCGCGCACGGCAAGCCGGTGCTGTTTTTGCACCCGAAAGATTTCCTCGGGACCCTGACGGAGCTCGAGCAGGTCTAATGTCAGCCAAGCCAGCCGCTCGTGTTGCGACACTCACGCTTGGGTAGCCGGTCTAGCCTCTCTCACCACCGTCTTCCCGGCGCAGGCCGGGATCCGGTGTCTCTACGAAAGTTGAACGCTGGAACCAAAAACTCTAACGATAAACTTTCTGAAGCACGCCGTCATCCCGGCCTTCGCCGGGATGTCGGCAGGGGTGGCCACTGACTGTAACGCAACGCTTGGAGCACGCTATGACGCTCGCCTTTGGATTGGCACTGTATTTCATGATCTGGTGGATCGTGCTGTTTGCCGTGCTGCCGTTTGGCGTGCGCACGCAGGCTGAGGCCGGCGAGGTGACTCCCGGAACGCCGGCCAGCGCTCCGGCAAGCCCGCAGATGATCCGCCTGTTTGCCATTAACACACTGCTTGCTGGCGTGGTTTTCAGCATCGTGTGGTATGGGCTCGAAACCGATTGGCTGGCCACGAACACGGCACCCGCGCTGCCGCCCGGCGTGACGGCCGAGTAGCCCGCGTCGCCGCGTAGCTCCGCGCCATTGCGCGGGGCCCCTAGAGTATGTATTGACGCCGAGGCGTTCGCGCTCCCGAAACAAAGCTGGCTTCGTCCCGCGCGGCCGCCATCACTTATTTCAAAGGGCATTCATGCACCTTTCCCGCTTCTTCCTGCCTGTGCTCCGCGATACGCCCAAGGAGGCCGAGATCATCTCGCATCAGCTGATGCTGCGGGCCGGCATGGTCAAGCAATCGTCGGCTGGCATTTACTCGTGGCTGCCGCTGGGCTTGCGTGTCTTGAAAAAGATCGAAGCGATCGTGCGCGAAGAGCAGAACCGGGCCGGCGCCGTCGAAGTGCTGATGCCGACCATTCAATCCGCCGACCTGTGGCGCGAATCGAAGCGCTACGACGCCTACGGTAAAGAGATGCTGCGCATCACCGACCGCCACGACCGGCAAATGCTGTTCGGGCCGACCGCGGAAGAAGTCATCACCGCGATCTTCCGCGATACGGTCAAGAGTTACAAAGACCTGCCGAAGAATCTCTACAATATTCAGTGGAAATTCCGCGACGAGATCCGGCCGCGTTTCGGCGTCATGCGCGGCCGCGAATTCC
>JANNUW010000544.1:0-1912 GCA_031414095.1 Hyphomicrobium sp.
CTCAGCATGAAGCCGAACTTCGCGATCGGAATTCCGAAGCGACCCTTGTCGCTCGCGATGCGAAAATCGCAGGCAACCGCCAGAACGCAACCGCCGCCGATGGCAAAGCCTTGGATTTGAGCGATCACGGGCTTTGGCATCGAACAGATTATGGCCTGCATTCGCTCGATTTCCTCGTCGTAGGCGCGCGCGCCTTCGGGCGTGGCGAGCTTGTCGCGAAACTCGCGGACGTCCGCACCCGAGACGAAGACGCGATCTCCCGCCCCGCGCAGGATGACACAGCGCACGGTGTGATCCGTTTCCAGCGCCTTGAGCACGAGCTCCAACTCGCCGACGGTTGCGGCATCGAGGGCATTGCGCACCTCGGGCCTGCTGATTGTCACCCGCGCGACACCGTCCTTGCGATCGACCAGGACCGACCTATTCACGTCGTCTCTCCTATCAACGGCTGTTCCAGACCGGCTTGCGCTTCTCGGCGAAGGCACGCGGTCCTTCGATGAAATCCTCCGACGTCAGCATCTGCTCGTAGGAGGCGATCCCGCTCTTGCCCGGCTTGAGGCGGGCGAAGGCCGCGCGCTCGTCGAGGCGGTCGATGATCGGTAATGTCTCGAGCAGGGCATTGACGGCAAGTGGTGCTCCTTCGGCAATCTGCGCTGCCACCTCGCGGGCCACCGGCATCAGGTCGGCAACCGGCACCGCCTTGTGAACGAGCCCCCACCGCACCGCCTCGTCGGCGCTCATGCGGCGACCAGTCAGCATCAATTCGACAGCGACATTGTAGGGGATGCGTCGGGGCATCCGCTGCACGGCACCTGCATCGGCTAGAAATCCGCGTTGCATTTCTGGCAATGCGAACGCCGCATGGTCGGCTGCGATGATGACATCGGCCGCAAGCGCGATCTCGAAACCGCCGCCGATCGCGAGGCCGTTGACCGCCGCGATGACAGGCTTGTGCAGCTCCCAGAACTCGGTGATGCCGGCAAAGCCGCCCGGCATGTTGACGGCGGTATCGTTGAAGGCGGCTGGATCGGCGGCTGCCGCGACCGCTTTCAGGTCCCATCCGGCGCAAAAGATCTTCGCTCCCGTGGCGGTGATGATGCCTACCCGCAGGCTCGCATCGTCACGTAGCCGCGAGAATGCCGAATAGAGAGCACGGCTGACGGACAGGTCGATGGCATTCGCCGGCGGCCGATCGAGTGTCACTTCGAGTACCGCACCCCTGGCTTCGACCCGTATTGGTTCGGTCATCATCAACTCCCGGCAACAACCGACTTCCTTCGGTTCAGCTAGATCGACAGCTCCGTGCCGATGCCGAGTTCTCGCGCCCGCCGATAGATGGCGACAGCCGAGGCGGCATCCTCGAGCGCGATCCCCATATTGATGCACACGATGCGGGATTGTGGCGAGATCCGCCCTGCCGCCGTGCCGGCAATCACATCTGCCACCTCCCGCACTGTCGAGGGCATGTCCATGAAGTAACCGTCGGGTTTTGAATGCTCTAATTGGGAGACGTCGTCGGTGAAGACCTGTTCGACGCGTGCAAGCTCGCCGCTGCCCCAGTAGCAGTCGTAGTCGATGGTGACCGCGGTTGCTCCCATTTCGAGCCAGTCGGCGCGCGCCAGCCGCGGTGTGTCGGGTGCGATCGGGCCGCAGGTGACGACGAGATCGGCGCCCTCGAACGCAGCCCGCGGACTCTCGCATGCCGTAGCTTCGAGCCGATATCGCTGCTGCATCTCGTGGCCGAAGCGTTCGGCAGCCTCGCGCACGACATCATAGCAACGCACCATCTTCAGCGATGTGAAGGTCTGCGACAGCGCCTCCAGATGGCGGCGGGCCTGCAGGCCGCAACCGAGGATGGCGAGCGTGTGAGGAGAACCGGCGACAAGATGGCGGGCAGCCACGGCAGTTGCAG
>JANNUW010000545.1:0-1523 GCA_031414095.1 Hyphomicrobium sp.
CGCCAGTTTTACGCAGCGTGGCGGACTGGGCAACTTTGCCAGACGCGGTCGCGCAGGTGGCATTCATGTTGTAGCTCGAGCTACCGATTTTGTTAAACTGAGCCCGGCAACGCGCCTTCTCCTTGGAGCCGGTATTGTAAATGACCGCGCCGCCGCCGGACCAGGAGCCGGAAAGATCGCCCTGCTCTGCGAAAGCGGGTGCCGCGCACCCAAACAATATCGCTGCGGCGAGCGCATATTTAAAGCGAGGTGCGTAAGTCATTCGAAGCCTCCAGGACCCCTACAAAATTGCCGGGATCGGTTTTAAAGACGACCCGCTGCGCATGCGGATCAAAGCAATTTTTCCAACAAACCGCTAGAGCGGCGCGAACACAGTCGTCGCTAAAATAACTAGGAAGAGTGCCCTGATAGTTAAAGGCTATTTGCACAGTTTATCTTGAGTCGCCCACCCATGTAAGTCTGGATGCGCAACGGGCAGGCGATGAACTTGTTTCTGCAGCCGGCAGCAAACATCGTTAATAACGCAATTGGCCACCCCAAATAAAAAGGCGCGCCAGGTGGGCGCGCCTTTCATTTCCTCAACAGTCAGTCGGTTTTCTTCTTGGGCCCCGCTGGCGATGCCGGCGTGCGCGGCGGCCGGTCCTTGCGTTCCCGGGGCGGGGGCAGCCCCTTGCGGGGCGTCGCATCGACTAAGGCCGTCTCAGGCACGCGCGCGTCCTGCTCGCCGTCGTCATCGTCGTCTTCTTCATCGCCGTCATCGCCCGGTTTGACCCGTTTGGCAGGCGAAGACACGTAGTCGAAGGCAAGCTTGGCCTCGAGGCCCTCGCCTTCGAGCCTGACCTTGACGGTGCCGCCGTGCTCGAGCCGCCCGAACAACAACTCGTCTGCCAGCGGCTTCTTGATATGCTCCTGAATGACGCGTGACAGCGGTCTCGCGCCGAATTTCTCGTCGTAGCCGATGTCGCCGATCCACTTGGTGGCGGCCTCCGTCATTTCGATGGTAACGCCGCGGTCCGCCAGCTGGGCTTCGAGCTGAAAAATGAACTTCTCGACGACCTTTGCGATGACGCTCGGCGGCAACCCATCGAAAGCCACGACCGCATCCAGGCGGTTGCGGAATTCGGGCGTGAACATGCGGTTGACGGCTTCGGTGTCTTCGCCCTCGCGCTTCATACGATTGAAGCCCATGGGCGGACGCGCCTGATCGGATGCACCCGCATTGGTTGTCATGATCAGAATGATGTTGCGGAAATCGATCGCCTTACCGTTGTGATCGGTCAGCTTGCCGTGATCCATGACCTGCAACAGAATGTTGAACAGATCGGGATGCGCCTTTTCAATTTCATCGAGCAGCAGGACCGCGTGCGGATGCTGGTCGACGCCATCGGTTAGAAGGCCGCCCTGATCGAAGCCGACATACCCCGGCGGCGCACCGATCAGCCTCGAAACGGTGTGCTTCTCCATGTATTCTGACATATCAAAGCGCAGCAGCTCAACGCCCATGAGGCCCGCCAATTGCTTGG